>NZ_JAPDPC010000002.1:300000-449823 GCF_026283945.1 Dyella humicola | reverse complement strand
AGGCGGCGGCGCGTGGCGCAGCGCCTGCCTGGCTGACAGGTCAAGCCGCGCGCCGCCGCCTGGCAACCGCTCAAGCGCAACCCTACGGGCCGAGTCTGTTTGCCCACAGGGCGGCGTCATCGCTCAGTCGTGTACGGACGTACACTTCCTCGCTCTTCCTTGCCCTGCGCGCAAACAGTTCCCGGCGCGAGGCACTTGGAATATGAAACCAGACTCTAACGACAGCCGGCATCCGCTGCTCGCAGGCATCCTGCTCGCCCTGATCGTTGCGGCCATGAACATCGGCCTGTGGTGGTGGAGCAACCTGCCGCATGGTCCCGAGGACTGGAAAGGTCCGATCGGCGGCTTTGCGCTGTCCGCCTTCCAGCGCTATCAGAACCCGCTGAAGAACGATTTCCCCAGCGAAGACGAGATTGCCGGCGATCTCAAGCTGATCAGCCAGTACTCCCCGCGCATCCGCACCTACTCGATGCTGCTGACCCCGCAGGTGTATCGCCTGGCCGAGCAGGAAGGGCTGCAGGTGATGGCCGGCGCCTGGATCGACCGCCGTCTGGACAACAACGAGAAGGAAATCGAGGCGCTGATTGCCCAGTCGCGTCGCTACCCCAACTCGATCAACCGGGTCATCGTCGGCAACGAAGTGTTGTTCCGCAACGATGTGTCACCCGAACAGCTGATGGCCTATGCCGACCGCGTGCGCGCGGCGGTGCACCAGCCGGTCACGATTGCCGAGCCCTGGCACATCTGGGCCAAGTACCCGGAACTGGCCCAGCACGTCGACTTCATCACCGTGCACCTGTTCCCGTACTGGAACGGTATTGCGGCGACGGCTACCGGCAGGGGGCTTGACCGCAATGATCCCCTTGGCCGCTACCCCGCGATCAAGGATGCGCTGGGCAGCTATGAAACGTTACAGAAGATGTTTCCCGGCAAGCTTATCGTGATCGGCGAAATCGGCTGGCCGTCGAACGGCGATCGCTTCAAGTACGCCGACCCGTCGGTGTCGAACCAGGCGATCTTCCTGCGCACCTGGTTCAACGAGGCGAAGAAACGCAACATCGATTACTACGTGATGGAAGCGTTCGACCAGCCCTGGAAGGAGAAGCTCTCAGGCCGCACCGAGGCCTATTGGGGCATGTTCAATGCCGACCGGCAGCTGAAGTTTCCGTTCACCGGCCCGGTGACCGAGGACACCGGCTGGCCGTGGAAGGCGCTGGCGGCGAGCCTGCTCGCCCTGCTGCCGATGATCTGGTTCGCGCGCCATTACAGCCGCTTCAAGCTGATGGGGCGGTTCTTCTTCTGTGCGCTGATCCAGCTGGCCTGCGGCCTGGTCGTGTGGTCGGCCACGCTGCCGTTCAACTTCTACCTGAGCTGGATCGACTGGACCATGCTGGTGCTGCTGTTCCCGGCCCAGATCGCGATCCTCAGCATCCTGCTGATCAACGGCTTCGAGTTCACCGAAGTGCTGTGGCGCCGCGACTGGATTCGCCACGCCGGCCTGCTCAGGCCCGACCCGGTGGAGAAGCAGCCGTTCGTGTCGATCCACCTGGCCTGCTACAACGAGCCGCCGGAGATGGTCATCATCACGCTCGACTCGCTGGCCGCGCTGGAATACGAGAACTACGAAGTCCTGGTGATCGACAACAACACCAAGGACCCGGCGATCTGGAAGCCGGTACAGGACTACTGCGAGAAGTTGGGCAGCAAGTTCCGCTTCTTCCACCTGGAGCCGTGGCCGGGCTTCAAGGCCGGTGCGCTGAACTTCGGCTTGAAGGAAACCGACCCGCGCGCCGACGTGGTGGCAGTGATCGACGCCGACTATGAAGTACGCAAGGACTGGCTGGCCGCGCTGACCGGCCACTTCCACAACCCGAAGGTGGCCGTGGTGCAGTGCCCGCAGGCGCACCGCGAGTTCGAGCACAACCGTTTCCGCCGCATGACCGCGTGGGAATACGACGGCTTCTTCCGCATCGGCATGCACCACCGCAACGAGCGCAATGCCATCATCCAGCACGGCACCATGACCATGGTGCGTCGTTCGGCGCTGGAAGGCACCGGCGGCTGGTCGGAATGGACCATCTGCGAGGACGCCGAGCTGGGCCTGCGCCTGATGCATGCCGGCTATGAGCTGGTCTACGTCGACGAGCTGATGGGCAAGGGCCTGACCCCGGCCGACTTCAAGGCATACAAGAGCCAGCGCTATCGCTGGGCCTTCGGCGCCATGCAGATTCTCAAGGGCCGTTGGGACTGGATGACCAAGAAGGGTCCGCTCTCCGGCGGCCAGCGCTTCCACTTCCTGACCGGCTGGTTCAGCTGGTTTGCCGATGCGCTGCACCTGATCTTCACCATGATGGCGATCTTCTGGACCGCCGGCATGGTGGCCTTCCCCAGCATCTTCAGCCTGCCGATGCAGCTGTTCCTGATCCCCGTGATCGGGTTCTTCTTTGCCAAGGCGATCTTCGGCATCGTGCTGTACCGCGCGCGTGTTCCCTGCAGCTGGTACGACACCTTGATGGCTTCGCTGGCCAGCATGGGCCTGTCCCACGCCATTGCCCGCGGCATCCTGCACGGCCTGACGCGCGAGAAGACCTCGTTCGTGGTCACGGCCAAGAGCCGGCGCCTGGGCGGCAGCAATTTCGCCGCCTTCGCCCCGGTGCGCGAAGAACTGCTGATGGCGGTCGCGCTGTTCCTGTGCATCGCCGGCATGGGCCTGCGCTTCGGCACGCATTACGTCGAGGGCGTGCTGTGGATGTTCATCATGGCTGCACAGTCCATCCCTTATGTCTCGGCCGTGGTGGGTGCGTGGATTGCGCACAAGGCCGGCGACAAGGCCGGCTGACACCCAGGTGACCCATGGAATGGTTCATGGGTCCACCAGTGACGGGTCAGCTAAGCTGCGGGCAGGCGTGTCAAAGCGCCTACCCAACGCTTCCAGGATGGAAACACCGAACGCATGGGCCGAATCCAACGCCTGACGCTGCTGCCGTTGCTGTTTTTCCCGCTGCTTGCGCATGCGGGCGTGCAGCTGGTGGTGGATGGCGTGGAAGACCCGCTCAAGTTCGCCGTCAGCTCGGGCGTGGATGTCGCCCAATACGCCAATCGCAATGTCACCGATGCGCAGATGCAGCGCCTTTATGGCCAGGCCGTCGAGCAGGCAAAGAGCGCGATGGAGCCCTACGGTTACTACGAGGCTGCGGTGGACGGCCGGCTCGAGTCACTGGGCGGTGGCAACTGGCGCGTCACCCTGCACGTGATCCCTGGTGCGCCGGTAACGGTGACCGCCGTCGAGCTTCAGCTCGATCCGAAAGCAGCGGAGATTCCGGGCATCCGTCGCGCCAAACGCGCCATCGAGAACCTCAAGGGCGAAACGCTCAACCACGGCGTGTATGACGCCGCCCGCGACGCGCTCAGCAGCGCACTGACCGCCGACGGCTTTCTGGACGCGCGACTGACCACCCGTCGCGTGGAAGTGCATCGCGGCGAGCGCAGCGCCATCGTCCGCCTGGCCTGGGAAGTCGGTCCCCGCTATCGCTTCGGCGACGTGCATTTCGAAGGATCGCAGTTCCGGCCAGGTTTCCTGCAGCGCTACGTGCCGTTCAAGCACGGCGACTATTTCTCGCAAAGCCAGCTGCTACAGCTGCAACAGGCCTTGAACGGCGCCGATTACTTTTCGGTAGTCAACGTGCAGCCCGATGTCGACGGCAAGAAGCATGGCGTGGTCGACGTCAAGGTGGACCTGGCGCCGGCCAAGCGCACCATCTACACCGGCGGCCCGTTCTTCGGCACCGACACCGGTTTCGGCGTACGCCTGGGCTACGAGCTGCGCTGGACCAACCGGCGCGGTCACAAATGGAAGAACGAGGTGGTGCTGGCGCAGAACCTGAAGACCGTCTCCACCCTGTATGTCGTGCCGCTGCCCGGACCGAATCAGCGCAGTTTCAACTACGGCGCCATCTATCGCGATTCGAATACCGACACGTCCCAGTCGCGCACACTGGAAATCATCGCGAACGAAACGCGCCAGTGGTACGGCTGGACCCGTAGCATCGGCATGCACGTGCTCGACGGCACCTTTACGGTGGGCAAGCGAGGCAATGAACCGGACAACACGCCCGGCCTGGATCATGGCCAGAGCACCCTGGTCTATCCCGAGATGTCGCTGTCACGCAAATCCGGCGACAACCCGATCTTCGTGCGCAATGGCTGGTCGCTGATCCTGACGGCCCGCAGCACCGTCGGCACCCTGCTGTCGGACGCCAGCTTCAGCCAGGTCACCGCCGACGCCAAATGGATCAACTCCTTCGCCGGCAACAATCGCCTGATCCTGCGCGGTTCGGCCGGTGCGACCTGGACCAATGATTTTTCCGACCTGCCACCGCAGCTGCGTTTCTTTGCCGGCGGCGACCGCTCGGTACGCGGCTATGGTTTTCAGAGCATCGGCCCGGAAAACAGCTACGGCCGCGTCATCGGCGGCAAGAATCTGTTGGTCGCCAGCACCGAAGTGGAACACTACTTCACCCGCACCTGGGGCATGGCGACCTTCGTCGATGCCGGCAACGCGTTCAGCGGCACCGATTACAAACCCGAAATCGGCGCAGGCCTCGGTGTCCGCTGGTTGTCACCGGTGGGTATGATCCGGGTTGACCTGGGCGTGCCCGTGCACAACTCGACGGATCACGGCGTGGAGCTTCACGTCGTGATTGGGCCGGATCTGTGAGAAAGACGCGATGACCGCCGCGACGTCCACACCTGCTCCTTCTGCTCCCGCACCGCAAGCGCGTCGTCGCTGGCTGCGCTGGACGGTGCTGTCGCTCGTCACGCTGCTGCTCCTGCTCGCGCTTTTCCTTGGCTGGCTGATCGGCACCGCCCCTGGTCTGCGTTTTGCCCTGGCGCGCGCCGAAGGCTTCACCCATGGCGCACTGACCGTGCAGTCGGCGCAAGGGCGATTGATCGGCCCCTTGGACCTGGTCGGCCTACGTTATGCGGACGGCAAGGGCCTCGATGTGAAGGTTGCAAAGGCGCATCTGGATTTGCGCGCACGCGCGCTATGGCACCAGCGCGTGCATGCGCTCGCGCTCGACGCCGACGGTGTGGATATCGCGTTGCCCAAGAGCAATCCGGAAAGCGAAAGCAGCTTCTCGCTGCAACCGCCGTTCGACATGGTGCTGGATCGCGCGCATGTCGGCGCCTTCCGACTGACCCAGCAGGGTCAGCTGCTGTTTGCTTCGAACAGTCTCGACCTGGTGGGCGCATGGACATCTGAAGGCATCGAGTTACGACAACTCGCCCTGCGTGCACCGGATGGTCATGCCGATCTTGATGGCACCCTGGTGGTGGCGGGCAACTATCGTGGCGACAGCAAGCTCCGTTTCGCGTGGCGCTTCGCCGGCACCGACTACGCCGGCGAGTTGCAGGCACATGGCGATGGCAAGCACGCCCATGCCGATGTGCAACTCAGCCAACCCATGGCAGCGCATCTGCAACTCGACCTGGCGCAAAGCGGCGACTACGCCTGGGCAGCGCGCCTGGACGCGCCGAGTTTCAACCCCAAGCCCCTGCTGGGTGAGAGCTCCCTGACTGCCTTGGCGGTGGCGCTTGAAGGCCACGGCGATCGCCGCAGCGGCAGCTTGACCGGTCAACTGGGGCTCAACGACTACCAGCTGCAACTGCGTCCGTTGGGCGTGCGTTTCAGCGACGACTTCAAGACGCTCACGCTGGATCAAGTCGACCTGGCATCGCCACAGTTCAAGGGCGATGTCACGGCGCGCGGTGTTGTGCAGCTCGGCGAACATCCGGTGTCGGCGAACTTGACCGTCGACTGGGCGGGACTGGAACTTCCCGAGGCCTTGGTCGGACAAGCGTTGTTGAGCCACGGCCAGTTACAGGCCAAGGGCAGCCTTGATCAGTTCCATGCCGAGGGCAAGCTGGCGCTAGGGCCACCTGGCAAGCTCGCCGATATCTCGCTCGGCCTCGACGGCACGCAGCAGTTGATCACCCTGCACTCGCTCACCGTCAAGCAGCCGCAAGGCCAGCTGGATGCCAAGGGCACGCTCACGCTGCAGCCCGCACAGGCCTGGCAGCTTGAGGCCACGGCGGACAAGTTCGATCCCGGTCACGTGCTGGCAAAGTGGCATGGCTCTCTCGATTTCGATATTGCCTCGCAAGGCACGCTGCCGAAGGACCGGCCGGACGTCACCCTGGACATCCGCAAGCTGGTCGGGCAACTGCGCGACCGCACCGTGCGCGGCGAAGGCAAACTGCATTTGCCCCCGGAGGGCGTGTTGAATGGCCAGCTGCATCTGGTCTCCGGCGTCAGCGATGTACGGATCGACGCGCGGCCGGGCAACAGCAACAACGTCACCATCACGCTAGCCATCGCTACCCTGGCGGACTGGTTGCCCGATGCGGCCGGTCGCGTCCAAGGCACGATCCGTGTACTCGGGAAATATCCCGGCTTAGCCGTCGATGCCAACCTGCAAGGCCAGGCGCTCAACTATGTGGGACAGCGGGTGGACAGCCTGCGGCTGCTCGCCAACGTGCCCGACATCCGCCGCCCCGGCGGCAGGCTCGACCTGCAAGCCACGGGCGTGAATGCGGGAGGCCTCGCCTTCACTCAGGTTAACGTGCGCGGTGACGGTACCGCGGAACGGCATAACCTCACGCTGAACGCCCACGGCGCGGCGTTGGCGACTGCCTTGTCCCTCAACGGCAGCCTGCGCGGTTCGGCCTGGAACGGCACGCTGTCCTCGCTCACCATCGATGTGCAGGGCCTCCCCCCCTGGCGCCTGCAGCAGTCCTCCCAGCTTTCGTACAACGACGGGGCGATGAGTGTCTCGGAGCTATGCCTTACTGCTGGCGAGCCGCTGCTGTGCGCCGCTGCCAAACAGGACAAGGCGGGCAACCTGGACGCCAGCTATCGCCTGCACGGCCTGCCCATCGCCCTGGTGTTGAGTGCGGTGAGCACCAGCAAGGTGCCGATGCGCGTGGAAGGCACGTTGCAGGGCAATGGCAGCATCCGGCGCACGAGCGCTGGCGCACTCAATGGCACGGCATCGATCACGTCCGCGCGAGGCGCGATCGCCTACGCCGATCGCGCCGACCAGCCCTTGCTGACCTACGACAATCTCGCACTGAACGCACAGCTGAGCCCGTCCAACCAGCACATCGATCTGCATGCGGGGCTCACCAACAACGGACGTCTGGATGGCCAGGTCACCATCAGCGGTGCCCAGCAGGCGCTTGCCGGTCGCGTCTCCATGCACATGACCAACCTGGCGCTGCTGGAAATTTTCACCAACGCGGTGGTCAAGCCCAAGGGCACCATCAGTGGCGATTTCACCCTGGGCGGCACCGTGGCCCAGCCAGCGATCAACGGGCAGGCGACGGCGAGTGAACTGGCCGCCGAGATTCCCGCCATGGGTCTGAAGCTCAGCCAGGGTCGGATCGTCGTCAGCACACGCGACGCGCGGCACTTCCAGATCGACGGCACGCTGCATTCCGGCAGCGGCAACGTCGCACTTCAAGGGTCCGCCGCCATCGGCGCCGACACGCAAGCGGTACTGTCGGTGAAGGGCAGCAACTTCACGGCTGTCGATATTCCCTCGGCCAAGATCGTGGTCTCGCCCGATCTCGCCCTCCGCCATGGCGCCGAAGGGCTGGACATCAGCGGCTCCATCACGCTCGACAGTGCCGACGTGGATCTTTCCAAATTGCCGGGCGCGGGGGCGACCCGGGCTTCACCCGACGTGGTCGTGGTGGACGATCCGCATCGTGAGGAACAGGCGGCCCGCTTGCCGATCACCACGACGGTCACGGTCAATCTTGGAAAGAAGACCCATCTCGTCGGCATGGGGCTGGACGGCCACCTGCAGGGTCAGGTGGTCGTGAGCGAGCGCCCTGGCCGCAGTGCCCTCGGCCAGGGCCAGATCGACGTCAGCGGCACCTATCGGGCCTATGGGCAGAACCTGGAAATCTCACGCGGCCAGCTGCTGTTCGCCAGCACGCCGATCGACAACCCCGGCCTGAATATCCGCGCTATTCGCCGCCTCAATCCCAACGCGACCATTGATGATGGCCAGCAGGTGGGCCTGATCGTGACCGGCACCGCGCAACGCCCTGTGCTCAACGTCTTCTCGCAGCCGGTCATGCAGCAATCGGACGCCCTCGCCTACCTGATTACCGGCCGCCCGCTGTCCCAGGTCAGGGGCAATGAAGGCAACACGGTGAACGCGGCCGCCCAGGCGTTGGGCTCGGCCGCGGGCAACCTGCTGGCCAAGAGCATCGGCGCGCGTTTGGGCATCGACGATGTGGGCGTCACCAACAACGATGCACTGGGCGGCGGCTCCGCCTTCACGGTAGGCAAGTACCTCTCGCCCCGGCTGTACTTCAGCTATGGCGTCGGGCTGTTCGATCCCGGTCAGGTGATCACGCTGCGCTACCACATCAGCGGTCGCTGGAATTTCGAGGCGCTTACCGCCACCGAATTCAGTCGCGCGAGCATCAACTACCGTTTCGAACGTTGAGCGGCGCTCAACGGCACGCACCGGTCAAACCTTTGCGCGTGAAACGACGGAGCGCTCAAGCTCAGGGTTCTGCTTGCCGCAGGCGCAACAGTTCCTCGGTCAGCCAATCGGCGGACAATTGCTCCTTGCCGTCGCAATTCACCTTGTAAGGCTTGCCGCTGAAACTGCTCGTGCTGGCTGCGCGTGCAATGAACTCTTCGGCGGAGTTGATCTGGTCCCTGTGTTCCAGATATTCCAGCTTGCTCTGCAGGTGCGCTCTCGCCGCGACCCCGCTGTAGGAGCTTCCGTTGCGAATAAAGGTGCAATGGCTGTTACCGACAAAGGTCAGTAGTGCTGCCACTTCCCGTTGCCCCGTGGCATCCAGTGCGGCATACGCGCGCATGGCCGGCCAGCCGCAGCTGCCGATCGCCAACAAGGCCATGCCCAGCCGCTTGAACAGGTCCACGCCAACCTCAATCGCCATCGCCGCATGGGAGTCCCTCCCGAGCACCATTGCCGACGCCTCAGCGGAACTCCCTCGTCGCCCGCGATGTTACGTCAGCACGGCGTCAGCGACCGGTCCCGCTCGCGCGATAATCTTCCGATAGCCCAAAGGTCATACTCACGCGACCGGGCGGTGGGACTATCGTTGGCGTTTTACCTACCCAGGAGTATCGCCCCATGCGGCACTATCGTTGGATTCTCACGGCTGCGGCCCTGACCAGCACCTGCGCCCTGGCTGCGCCCCCCGCAGCGCCTGCGGCGGTACAGGCACCGGCACGCAGCCCCAGCGGCATCGATCTGGCCGGCATCGACCATGGCGTCAAGCCGGGCGACGACTTCGACAACTTCGCCAACGGCAACTGGAAGAAGACCGCGGTGATTCCGGCGGATCGCTCGAGCACGGGCATCTTCCTGCAAGTGTTCCAGAAGGCTGAACAGCGCACCGCCGACCTGATCCGCGACACCGCCAAGGGTAACCCGGCCGCGGGCAGCAACGAGCGCAAGATCGCCGACTACTACGCCGCCTTCATGGACGAGGCCGCCATTGAGAAGCGTGGCCTGACGCCGCTGCAGCCGCAGCTGAAGCAGATTGACGCCATCCACAACCAGACCGACCTCGCTCGCGTGCTGGGCAGTGGCTTGCGCGCCGACGTGGACCCAGTCAACGCCACCAACTTCCACACCGAAAACCTGTTCGGCCTGTTCGTCTCGCACGGCCTGGTGGATGCCAACCGCAACATCCCCTATCTACTGCAAGGTGGCCTGGGCATGCCCACGCGCGACTACTACCTCTCCAGCGACAAGGCGATGGTGGCCACTCGCGACAAGTACCAGGCCTATATCGCCGCCCTGCTCAAGCAGGCCGGCGTGGCCGATGCGGAGGCCAAGGCCAAGTCCATCCTCGACCTGGAAACCAAGATCGCCAAGGCGCATGCGGACATCGTCGACAGCCAGGACGTGCACAAGGCCAACAACCCGTGGCCGGCGGCATCGTTCAGCCAGAAGGCACCGGGCCTGGACTGGAACACCTACTTCAAGGCCGCCGGCCTGGACCAGGCGAAGGTCGTCAACGCGTGGCAACCGCAGGCCATCCAGGGGCTCTCCGCGCTGGTGGCCAGCGAGCCGCTGCAGACCTGGAAGGACTACCTCACCTTCCACGCCCTCAATGAAAGCGCCAGCCTGCTACCGAAGGCCTATGCCGACCTCAGCTTCGGCTTCAACAGCCAGACCCTGCAGGGCACGCCCAAGCAGCGTGATCGCTGGAAACGCGGCGTGGCCAGCACCAATGTCGCGCTCGGCGATGCGGTGGGCCAGATCTATGTGAAGAAGTACTTCCCGGCCTCGTCGAAGCAGGAGGTCGAACAGATGGTGAAGAACATCCTCGCCGCGTTCGACGAGCGTGTGGACCATCTCGACTGGATGACGCCCGCCACGCGCCAGAAGGCCAAGGCCAAGCTTGCCGCCATCAAGGTCAGCGTCGGCTATCCGGAAACGTGGCGTGACTACGGCACGCTGGACATCCACCCCGACGATGCCTTGGGCAACCAGCAGCGCGCGGATAAGTTCGAATACCAGCACCAACTCGCCAAGCTCGGCCAGCCCGTCGATCGCGGCGAATGGTGGATGACACCGCAGACGGTGAATGCGGTGAACCTGCCGCTGCAGAACGCGCTGAACTTCCCGGCGGCCATTCTCGAAGCGCCGTTCTTCGATCCCAAGGTGGACGCGGCAGCGAACTACGGTTCGATCGGCGCCGTGATAGGCCACGAGATCAGCCACAGCTTCGACAATCTCGGCGCCGAGTTCGACGCTCAAGGCAGCCTCGCCAACTGGTGGACGCCAGAAGACCTGGCCCACTTCAAGGCCGCAGGCCAGCAACTGGTCGAGCAGTTCAATGCGTATGAGGCCCTGCCGGGTCTGCACGTCAACGGCCAGCAGACGCTGGGCGAGAACATCGCTGACCTGTCCGGCCTGACCATTGCCTACGCTGCCTACCAGAAGTCACTCGGCGGCAAGCCCGCACCGGTCGTTGATGGCCTCACCGGCGACCAGCGTTTCTTCCTCGCCTTCGCCCAATCCTGGCGCGAGAAGGTTCGCGACGAAGCGATGCGCCAGCGCGTGATCGGCAACGAACACGCACCCGGCCGCTTCCGCGCGCAGACCGTGCGCAATATCGATGCGTGGTACGACGCGTTCGAGCCGAAGCCCGGCCAGACGCTGTACCTGGCACCGCAGGATCGCGTGCGGATCTGGTAACGCATCGACGCAAGTCGAAACAAAAAGCCGCGCCTCTCACGGGGCGCGGCTTTTTTTACTGAAGGTGCTGGGTGTCCGCTCAGAGGTTCTTCGTCATGAAGACGCTATAGGGATCCTCAACATAATCGTCGAACGGGCCGCATGGCTCAAAGCCGAACCGTGCATATAGCTCACGCGCCGGCGCGAATGCCACCGGTGCTCCCGTTTCCAGACTCAGACGCTGGTAGCCGCGTCGCTGCGCCTCTCCGAGGATGTGTCGCAACATGGCCGCCGCCACGCCCTTGCGCCTGTGATGCATCGACGTACGCATCGACTTGATCTCGCCATGCGCCGCATCCAGCTGCTTGATCGCACCACACCCCAAAAGCTCACGGTTATGCCACACCGTCCAGAACGTGATTTCCGGTCGCCGCAAAGCGTCGAGATCGAGTGCGTGAATACTTTCCGGTGGTGAGTGGAGCGCCATGTCCCGCAAATGCTCGTGCAAGAGAGCGGCGATCTCGGGCCCGTGCAGATCATCGATGCGAATTTCCAAGGCCGTGGGCATGGGAGCGCGTTCCCGCATTTATTTGATACCCGTAACAAGCCCAAGTAAGCGTAGTGCTGCCCTAACAGATGCCCAAGCCATCGATGCCGATGATGCCTTGGTTGTCGAAGCCGGCCCATTCGGCGAAACGTCGGCCGCGTTCGGCGTAGTCATGAAACTGGTCGAAGCTAGGGGCGCCCGGAGACAGCAGCACGATGCCACCTGCGGGCGTGAGTGCCTTGGCCATGGTCACCGCCGCGGCAAGGTCGCCCACTTCTTCGATGGTGGTCTCCACGCCGGCCTCATACAAAGCCTGGGCGATGCGGGGGCCGTTAGCGCCTTGCGCAACGATCGCGTGGGGCGCGCGGGCCTGCATGGCCACGCAGAAGTCGGACCAGTCGAGGCCGCGATCATGACCGCCGACAATGACCGTGATTTTCTGCCCGTCAAGGCTGGCGAGTGCGGCAAGCGTCGCCTGCGGCGTGGTGCTGATGGAATCGTTGATCCATACGAGGCCACCCCACTCACCCAATGGCTGCAGGCGGTGCGGCAGCGGCCGGAAGCCGGCCAATGATCCCGCAGCGGCCACGGCGTCCAATCCCATCGCTTCCAATGAAGCGAGTGCAGCACAGGCGTTCAACGCATTGTGTTCGCCCGGGGCGCGGAGTCTGGCGATTTCGAAAACCTGTTGCTTACCTCGACATATAAAGCCACCGGACACATGCCATCCCGCCACATCGCCGAACACGATGCGGTTCGGATGTCGCGCCGTGCGTTCCAGCAGGAACGGCTGAGTGGCATTGACCAGCAATTGCCTGGAGACATCGGCAAGCTTGAGCTTGTCGTCGATATAACGCTCACGCGAGCCGTGCCAGTCCAGATGTTCCTCGTACAGGCTGGTGATCACACCGAGCTCGACCGGGCCGGCCTCGCCAGTCTGAAAGCTCGACAGCTCGATCGCCCAGAGGTCGGCGGACTGATCAAGCAGCTCCAGCATCGGCATGCCGATATTGCCGGCCAGCGCCGTGCGCACGCCGAGTGAGCGCGCGAGATGCGCGATCAACGCCGTGGTCGTGCTTTTACCCTTGGTGCCGGTGACGGCGACGACGCGTGACGAGGCATGTTCGGCGAACCACATCGCGGTACCCGAAGTGACGCGGATACCTGCTTCGCCAGCGGCCAGCAGTGCAGGTTTGTAGGCGGAGACGCCAGGTGACTTCACGATCACGTCGAACGCGGCCAGCGCAATCGCATCCGGCTCGTTGCCATGCACGACCAGGGACGCATCGAATGCCCTCGCCGCCGACACTTCCGACTCGCTGCAGAAAAGCGTCAGCGGTAGTTGCGACAAGCGGGCGCGAATCGCCGTGATGGCGGCGCGTCCTTCGCGACCAAAGCCCCAGACCGCCACCCGCTGGCCGGCGAGATCGGCGATGCGCAAGGGCGTCCGCTGTTGCGTCACGCGAAGATCGCCAAGGCCGGCAGCAAGCGTGCCGGAATCCGGTGTTCACCCGACGGTTGCAGCCACGGCTCAAGCGCCAGCTCACTCACGTCGAGCTGCGGCAGAATCTCGCTACGGAAGCGATCGACCAGGGCATCTTCCTGCCATTCCGGACGCTGACTCAGCGCATACATCGCAGCGCGTGCTTCGGCGCCCTCGCCCACGCACTCGAACGGCTTGTGGTCCTGGTATTCCAGCAGCGCATCGAAACCGGCCGCGAGATTGTCGTCGTCCAGCAAATTGCGGCCAAAAATCGACAACAGTCGCGGCTTGGCCAGGAACGGTGCCAGCGCCAGAAACACGAAATGGCACTTCGGGCACTGACCGCACCAACGGTCGGCCGGCTTGGGACCGAGCAGCTTGAAGTTGCGGTTACAGCTGGAGAACACATCGAAGTACGGCGTGAGCTTGGCAAACGCACGCGTCACCGCCAGTTCGGAATACGGGCGCAGCAGCGAGCAATAGGTGAGATCGGCTGCTACATGCTGATGCAGCCAGTCGCCCAGCAGTTGTTCAAAGACATAGCCTTTGCTCCACTGGTGATTCACCTGCTGACCCTCGTATTCCAGCGTGGCCGCCGAAGCAGAGCGCTCGTTGGCGAACGCGATGCTGTCGTAGCCATACAGAATGGCCGCCACCGCCAGAATCGCGGAATTCACCGCCGTCACCGGAATATGCCCGTTCCACGCGCCAAGGCGGTTGAGCTCGAACAGGCCCGGCGCCAGCTCGCGCTGGATATTGAGCGTAGGCAACCCGGTCCGCTCGGCACAGGCGGCGATGAGCGGCGAGTTGCCCACCCATACCGCGGCCGCTTGGCCGCCAATGGACTTGATAGCTTCCACTGCTACGAGCGAATCCTTGCCGCCACCAATCGGCACCAGGGTACGCTGCGGCAGGCTCAAAGCCTTGGCAGCGGGCTGCGCTGCACCGCCGCGCGGGAACGCGATGCGGCCTCGCAGATCCAGTCCGTTGCGATAGGCAAACTCGGCCAGGCCATGCAGATACAGCGCGTCGAGCAGGTCGGCCGTAGCGTCATCCAGCGGGCTATCGGCCACTTCGATGCGCGGCGGCACACCGGCCTTGTAATAGCTCACGCCGGCAATCAGGTGCAGCATGCGCAGCGCCGCGTCGAACGCCGGCTGATGACTGGCCGGCAAGGCCGGCGCCTGGGGGAAGCGCACGCGCTCGATCAGCTCCTCGCCATGGTCAAAGGCATACACCAGCTCGGCCACGCCGTCGGCGTAGCTGCAGCGCACGAAGCGGAATACCTGGGTCAGGCGGGGTTGGATGTTGGTTGTCACGCTCAAGTCTCCGCGGGCATTACTCCCTCTCCCCTTCGGGGAGAGGGTTGGGGTGAGGGGCCGGGCTTGCCAAAGCCTCCAGGATCACCTCAAGTACGCTGTCCAAGTTCTTCAAGACATCATTGTTCCAGAAACGCAGCACGCGGTAGCCCATGTTTTGGAGCTTTCGCGTACGCGCCTCGTCATATGCCACTTGTTCGCCATGCTGTCCGCCGTCCAGTTCCACTATCAACGCCGCATCCAGACAGGCGAAATCCACGATGTACTGATCGATCTCATGCTGTCGGCGGAATTTCCAGCCTTGCAGGCGGCGATCGCGAATTCGGAACCAGAGCACCTGCTCAGCGTCAGTTACAGTGGTCCGCAATTTTCGCGCCCGGTCTACGTTGAGACGTTTCATCCTGAAGCGTCCTCTCTAAGCGTTCCCGCGAGCACCCGCCCCTCACCCCAGCCCTCTCCCCAGAGGGGAGAGGGCGTGAAAGGCGCGCTACTCGATAATGATTTCCTCAGCCTCGTCACGCATGTTGTAAGGCGACGACATCACCTTGCCGTACGCGCCGGCCTGGGCGATCAGCATCACGTCGCCCTCTTCCGGTTCGGGCAAACGACGGTCGGTGCCGAGCACGTCGCCGCTCTCGCAGATTGGACCCACCACCTGGAATAGCGAGGTAGCTGGCTCGTCGAGCCGGGAAAGGTTGACGATCTCGTGCCAGGCTTCGTACAGCGCCGGACGAATGAGGCTGTTCATGCCGGTATCCACGCCGAGATAGCGTACCGTGCCATGGCCCTTGCCCTTGGTCTGCGTCACACGGGTCAGCAGTACGCCCGCATCGGCCACCAGATAACGGCCGGGTTCCATCCACAGCTTGTAGTGCGGATAGGCCGCCTTCACCTCGCGCAGGACGCGATCAAGCGCCGCGGTATCCAGCCGCGCCTCGCCCGGATGCGACGGCACGCCCAGGCCGCCGCCGATATCCAGGAAGGTGACGCTGCCGATGCGCTCGGCCAGGCTGGCCAGCTGGCCGTAGACCTCGCCCCAGTGCGTGTCATCGAGAATGCCCGAGCCCAGGTGGGCATGCAGGCCGCGCACGATCACGCCGTGCGTGTCGGCCAGACGCAGGAACGCATCGACCTGTTCCACCGGCAAACCGAACTTGCTGCCGCTGCCGCCCGTGCGCACCTTCTCGTGATGACCCAGGCCACGGCCCAGATCGATACGCAGCACCACCTCGCGACCACGGAACAGCTCTCCCCACTGCTCGAGCTGATACAGCGAGTCGAGCGAAATGGTGGCGCGAGTAGTCAGTGCCCAGGCGTAATCCTCGCGCGGAGCGAAGTTCGGTGTGAACAGCAGCGGCGCCGTTTTGGGTACCACCGCCATGACGGCCTTCAACTCGCCTGGCGAGACACATTCAAAGCCGAAACCTTCTTCGGCCAAGGCCTTGAGGATGGCCGGATGCGTGTTCGCCTTCACCGCGTAATGCAGGCGATCGACCGCAGCCAGCGTCTTCAGATCGCGCGCCTGCTGGCGCACCGTGGGCAAGTGGTAGACGTAGCGCGGCGTCGCCTCGGCGCCGAGTTTCAGCAGCGCGTCGCGGCGATCCGTACGCCACCACGCCGCGGCGGGCGGCACGACGTCGCCGCTGCCATACAAAGCCTGCCAGCTGGGGCCGAACAATGCGCTGTCGTCAGTGCGCAAGGCGCCGGCCGTAATCAGCAACTCGTGCAGATGCGGCAGCAGTTCGTCCACCACGTTCTCATCCACCACGAAGGTGAGATTGAGGTTGTTGGAGGACTGCGAAATCATGTGCACGCGCAGCTGGCCGAACTCCGCCAGTACACCCGACAGTGTATGCAGCATGGAGCGCATGCCGCGGCCGACCAGCGTAATTGCCGCACACGGCGCAATCACTTTCACGCGGCAGACTTTGGCCAGATCGCTGGCAAGCGCGGCGAGCGCGTCGGAGTCGAGCAGGTTTTCGGTCGGGTCGAGCGACACGGTGACGTTGGTCTCGGCCGAACCGATCAGGTCCACCGACAGGCCGTGCTGCTTGAACTGCGCAAACACGTCGGCAAGAAAGCCAACCTGCTGCCACATGCCCACCGACTCCATCGAGACGAGGGTGATGCCCTTGCGCGCACTGATCGCCTTGACGCTGGGTGCGTGCTCGCGCACCTCGGGTCCGATCAGGGTGCCTTCGAGTTCGGGACGGTTGGTGTCCTTGATCAGCAGCGGCACCCGCGGTTCGCGCAACGGCGACAGGCAGCGCGGATGCAGCACCTTGGCGCCGGTGGAGGCGATTTCCTGCGCCTCCTCGTAATCGAGACGCTGCAGCAGGCGCGCACTCGGCACCTGGCGCGGGTTGGCGGTGAACATGCCGGCCACGTCGGTCCAGATTTCCACCCGCTGCGCTTTCAGCAAGGCGCCGAAATACGACGCCGAGGTATCCGAACCGCCACGACCGAGCAGCACGGTGCGGCCCTGCGCCTCGCGGGCGATGAAACCCTGGGTGATGAACACCTCGCCCAGCCGTGCCAGGCGCGCGTTCAAGGCGGGGTCGGGCTTGGCCTCGACCATGGCCGAAAGCAGCTTGGTGCGCTCGTTCTGGTTCGGCAGCGCTACCGCGGCCAGGCAGTCGCGCGCATCCAGCCATTGCGTGGGCAAGCCGCTATGGGTGAGAAAGGCTGAGCCAAGCGCGCTCGACATCAACTCGCCATGCCCCTGCACCAAGGCGGCCCATGCCAGCTCGCCGAGTGCCGCGGGACCGTCCTCCGCCAGCGACGCGAGTTCGGCCAATCGTGCACCCAGCGTGTCCGGAACCGCCAGCTGCATGTGATCGAGCAGCTCGTAATGACGCTGTGCGATCGCTTTGGCAGCCTCGATGCGTTTGCCCTTGTCTTCCTGTGCGCACAGTTGTTTGAGTGCGTCGGTGATGCCGGAGAGTGCCGAAACGACCACCAGCACACGTGCGCCTTCGGCACGACGACTGGCGACCAGTTCCAGAATGTTCTGCCAGCGCGGCAGGGTGGCGACACTGGTGCCGCCAAACTTCATCACGATCCAGGATGCGTCGGCAGGAAGCGACGCGGGGGCATTCGAGGTCACGGTTCTCTCAGTTGGGTTGCGGGAAAAATATTCGGCCAGTGTTGCGCCGCAGCAGGCGGAATGCAATGGCAGGACGCCTACAAGCGTTTGGACGGCTAAATGCGAGGCTTGCAGCTCCCTCTCCCCTGCGGGGAGAGGGTTGGGGTGAGGGGTTGGGGTGAGGGGTTGGGGTGAGGGGTCGGCCTGGCCTCGGTGGTAGATAGAGCGAATGCTCGCTCTAGACAAGCTTTCGCGAGCACCCGCCCCTCACCTCGGTCCTCTCCCCGAAGGGGAGAGGAAGCAGAGCCTCAGGCCACCACTACCGGAATCTTGCCAATGCGCGCCTGCCATTCCTTCGGCCCGGTCTGGTGCACCGACGTACCGGCGGAATCGACAGCCACGGTGACCGGCATATCCTGCACCTCGAACTCGTAGATCGCTTCCATACCCAGATCGGCAAAGCCGACCACGCGGGAAGCCTTGATCGCCTTGGACACGAGATACGCCGCGCCACCCACGGCCATCAGGTACACCGACTGGTGCTGCTTGATCGCCTCGATGGCCGCCGGGCCGCGTTCGGCCTTGCCGACCATGCCGAGCAGGCCGGTCTGCGCCAGCACCTGCTCGGTGAATTTATCCATGCGCGTGGCCGTGGTCGGACCGGCGGGACCCACCACTTCGTCACGCACCGGATCGACCGGACCGACGTAGTAGATGAAGCGGCCCTTGAAATCCACCGGTAGCGGCTCGCCCTTGTTGAGCATGTCGACCATGCGCTTGTGCGCGGCATCGCGACCGGTGAGCAGCTTGCCGTTGAGCAGCAGCACTTCGCCCGGCTTGAAGGTGGCGACCTCTTCCTTGGTAATCGTGTCGAGATCGACGCGGCGCGCATTGGTCGGGTTGTAGGTGAGCTGCGGCCAATCCTTCAGCGACGGCGGATCGAGCATCACCGGACCAGAACCGTCCAGGGTGAAGTGCGCGTGGCGTGTGGCAGCGCAATTCGGGATCAAGGCCACCGGCAGGTTGGCAGCGTGGGTCGGATAATCCTTCACCTTGATGTCGAGCACGGTGGTGAGGCCACCCAGGCCTTGTGCGCCGATACCCAGCGCATTGACCTTCTCGTACAGCTCCAGGCGCAGTTCCTCGGCGCGATTGCTCGGGCCGCGCGCGATCAGGTCCTGGATGTCGATCGGCTCCATCAGCGCCTCCTTGGCCAGCAGCATCGCCTTCTCGGCGGTGCCACCGATGCCGATGCCGAGCATGCCCGGTGGGCACCAGCCGGCGCCCATGGTCGGCACGGTCTTGATCACCCAGTCGACGATGGAGTCGGAGGGGTTGAGCATGGCGAACTTCGACTTCGCCTCCGAACCGCCGCCCTTGGCCGCGACGATCACATCGACGGTGTCGCCCGGCACGATCGAGACATTGATCACGGCCGGCGTGTTGTCCTTGGTATTCGTGCGCTTGCCGGCCGGATCGGCCAGCACGCTGGCGCGCAGCTTGTTGTCCGGGTCGTTATAGGCACGGCGTACGCCTTCGTTGACCATGTCTTCCAGCGACAGGGTGGCGTCCCAGCGCACATTCATGCCGACCTTGAGGAAGACGGTGACGATGCCGGTGTCCTGGCACAGCGGGCGATGGCCTTCGGCGGCCATGCGCGAATTGATCAGGATCTGCGCCATCGCGTCCTTCGCGGCCGGAGACTCCTCGCGCTCGTAGGCGGCGGCGAGATTGGTGATGTAGTCGACGGGATGGTAGTAGCTGATGTACTGCAGGGCGTCGGCGACGGACTGGATCAGATCGTCTTGCTTGATGGTGGTCATGGCGGTTGCTTCGACTCCGGGGAATACCGCGTCGAAAACGGCCGTTTGCGACGCACAATCCCACTATTGTGCCGCAAGTTGATCGAAGGGCCGAACGTTCCGCCCTCCAACGTCCAGGCGCGCATGGCCGCCCCAGCCAGCAGGAAATCGTCGGCCGAAAGATATAGGCGCAATATCATGCGATGCGCTTTTCAAGCGCGGCGCGGTTTCGGCAATATTTTGCGAAATATCAGCTACTTCCATGACGCCTTCGATAAGCGTAGGTTCGGCTAGCCGGCGCGGATGATCTTCAGGGGGCCGCCCTGGCTGTTGGGGAAAGAGATTACGAACCACGACCAGCCGGGCGACGGAGTGTCACGTGCGTGACACCGCAGCGCCGCTCAGCGTGACCGTTTCTACCCTTGGAGAAAGCACATGCTCAAGAACTTGCATCGCAAGTCGCTCGCGACCTCGCTGGCGCTGCTGCTCTGTGGCTTCACCACTGCATCCTTCGCCGCTGGCGCCTCGTCGCCTGCCGACCTTGGGGCCAGCAACGCCAATCAGAAGGTCAATGTCACGCTCGTGCTGGGACTGCACAATCAGGCGGCGCTGGAAAAATATATCTACAGCACGGTCACGCAAGGTGACCCTTCCTATCACCGCTTCCTCACCACCGACCAATTCGCGGATCGCTACGGCGCAACCGCCGACGAAATTTCCAAGGTGCAAGCCTTTATCAAGCAGCAGGGGCTAACCCAGGTCCAACTGTTGCCGAATCATCTGGCGATCCAGGTGAGCGGAACGATCGGCCAGTTCAACAAGGCGTTCCAGACGTCCGTTCACGACTTCCGCGCCAGTGATGGCTCGACCTTCCATCGCCCGAGCAAGGCATTGACGATGCCAGCCGCGCTTTCCAGCACCCTGGTGCTGGCTTCTGGCCTGAACAGCGAGCCGCATTTTCGCTCACACCGCGTAACGGCCCTGGAGCCGCCGGCGGCCACCAGCCATGCCAATGCGTTGGCCAAGAGCGCAACAGCCGCACCCGCAGTCACGCCCTGCACGGGCAACCCGACGGCGACCTGCACGCCCGGCGAATTCACCGTGGGCGATGTCGCCAACCGTTACAACGTCAACCCGCTGTACAAGGCTGGCATCAACGGCAAGGGTTCGACCATCGGCATCGCCACCCTGGCTGACTTCGTCGTTGACGACGCGTATGCCTATTGGAGCGACATCGGCCTGCCGGTGAAGCCCAACCGCATCACCAAGGTAGCTGTCGACGGCGGTGGCCCGCTGAGTGGGCCCGATGGCTCGGGCGAGACATCGCTTGACGTCGAGCAGTCCGGTGGCCTGGCGCCGTGGGCCAATATCATCGTCTACCACGCGCCCAACACCGATGCCGGCTTCTTCGACATCTTCAATCAGGCGGTGTCGGACAACAAGGTCGACAGCCTGTCGGTGAGCTGGGGCGAGCCCGAGATCTTCTACATCCTGCAGTTGGACGCCAACGTCGCCTACATGCAGTCCCTGCATCAGGTGTTCCTGGAAGCGGCCGTACAAGGCATCACGATGTTCGCCACCTCGGGCGACTCCGGCGCGTTCGACACGGTGCGCAGTTTCGGAGGCCTGCCCTCTGACCCGGTGCCACCGCCGCTCACTGCAGATTCCCCGGGAGCGGATCCCTTCATCACCACGGCCGGCGGCACCACCGTGCCCTTCACCTACAGCTTCCGCGGTGGCCCGAAGGCATCGATCACCAAGGAAAGTGTCTGGGGCTGGGACTACATCGCCAACTACTTCCAGACCAATCTCGGCATCAATCTCCTCCCTGCGGTGTTCTCGGTCGGTGGCGGTGGCGGCGTCAGCGTGTTCTGGCCAACGCCGCTCTACCAGCAGTTCACCTCGGGCATCCGCAAGACCGAGAAGAACCAGACTTGGCTTGAGCCTGATTTGGGCATCAACTACACGCTGCCGGCGAACTTCCGCGGCCGCAACGAGCCCGATCTCTCGTTGAACGCCGACCCTGAAACCGGCTACAGCTTCGTTTCCTCGACGGACGGCGCGGGCTTGCTGACGTTCGAAGGCGGCACCAGCTTCGTGGCGCCCCAGCTCAACGGCATCGCCGCCCTGCTGAGGCAATCGACGCACGGCCGCACCGGCTTCTGGAACCCGCAGATCTACCCGCTGCAGAATATCTTTGGCTATGGCCCGTTCTCGGCCTTCAACGATATCAAGGCAGGAGACAACTGGTTCTATAACGGTGTCGGCGGCTATGAGCCGGGCGCAGGTATCGGCACGCTCAACGTGACCAACCTGGCCTTGTTCCTCAGCGTGTTCTGACCTTTCGTTGGGCAGAACCATCCGAAAGCCGGTGCCGCGAGGTGCCGGCTTTCGCTTTTTTGCATTTCCCAAAAGTCAGGGCTTGCTGAGGCCGGACTCAACCGCCATGCTCGCTGGCACCTCCCAGCGTGCAAGGTTCCATGAGCGATTCATCGACGTCCGGTGGCTACGTTCGCCGCCTCCGCCCATGGGATGCGGCCATGATCGTGGTCGGCGGCATCATCGGCGGCGGCATCTTCCTCAACCCGTACGTCGTGGCGATGCGCACGTCGTCGGGCTTGTCGCTGCTGCTCATGTGGGTGGGTGCGGGCCTGCTCACCCTGATCGGTGCGCTTTGTTATGCCGAACTGGGCGCGCGGCGCCCGCATGCGGGCGGCAGCTACGTGTACCTGCGCGAGGCATTCGGGCCGCTGGCCGGTTTTCTGTTCGGCTGGAGCATGCTGCTGGTGATCTATTCGGGATCATCGGCCGCGGTGGCCACGATCTTTGCCAGCTACGCGGCGGCCCTGTTCGGCCTGCCCGCCAGTGCCACCACGAGCCTGGCCATCGGCGCGTTGGTTTTCGTAGCGCTGATCAATCTCTTTGGCCTGCGCCTGGGCGCGCAGATCCAGAACTCATTCACCTTGCTCAAGTTGCTGGCCGTGGCCGTGCTGGTGGTATGCGGGTTGTTCCTGGCCGGCGTGAACGGCCACGGCATGCTGGACACCGACCCGCAGACGGCTGACGTAGGCTTCATGGGCGCGGCACTGCCGGTGTTGTTCGCCTATTCCGGCTTCACTTATCTCAACAATCTGGCCGGCGAAGTCAGTGAGCCGCAGCGCACCCTGCCGCGTGCCCTGGTGATCGGCATGTTGCTGGTGATTGCGGCCTATGCGCTGGTCAACCTGGCGTATCTTGCCGTGCTCGGCCACGCCGGCCTCGCCGCCAGCCGGGCGCCGGCGGCCGACGTCATGCAGCGCGTATTCGGCACGGCGGGCGCCAAGCTGATCGCCGTGGGCGTGGCAATTTCTGCGCTGGGCTTCTGCAATATCACCCTGGTGGCCGGAGCCCGCGTGCTGCAGGTGATGGGCGAGGATGGCTTGTTCTTCCGCAGCGTGGCCCGACTGCATCCCAGGCACCGTACGCCGAATGTCGCGCTTTTGCTGCTCTCGGGCTGGGCCATCGTGCTGGTGTGGTCCGGCAGCTACGGTCAGTTGCTCGACTACGCCACGTTTGGTGACTGGCTTGCCTGCGCGGTGGGCGTGGGCACGCTGTTCTGGTATCGCAAACACGAGGGGGCCAAGGTCAGTTTCCGCGTGCCGGGCTATCCGCTGCTGCCGCTGATCTTTATCGCGACGATTGGCCTGGTTATGGTGCAGAGCCTGCGCGCCAGCCCCATGAACACGGGCATCGGCCTGCTCATCATGGTCGCCGGCGTGCCGGTGTACCTGGTGTGGCGACGCCTGTTCAGCCGGGTTACCTCCTAAGCACTGCGCTGCGATGCGACAATGCGCGGATAGAGAAGGAGAGTCTCACCGATGGCGCAAGCGCAAGACCAGATCCTGACGCCCCACCCGACCAACGCCATCGTGCCCGAGAAGGTGCGCGAAGGTATCGATCTGGAGATCAACGGCAGGACGTACCGTCACACCGGCGATGCGCAGATGCCGCTGCTTTGGTATCTACGGGACATCCTGCGGCTCACTGGCACCAAGTACAGCGGTGATCATGGCGAAGGTGGCCACGACCTGGTGCTGGTAGACGGCAAGCTGGCTTCCGCTACCCGCCTTGTTGTCGCCGACCTGGCTGGAAAGCCGATCACCACGGTGGAAGGCCTGGCCGCCGCCGACGGCAAGCTGCATCCGCTGCAACAGGCCTTTGTGGACGAAGACGCCATCGGCTGCGGTTACTGCACCCCGGGCTGGCTCATGGCCTCGGTCGACCTGCTCAATCGCCATTCGCAGCCTAGCGACAACGAGATCGACCAGTTGCCCAATCTTTGCCGCTGCGGCTGCCAGACCCGTGTGCGCCTTGCCATCAAGCGCGTCGCTTCCAGCGGGAGCCACGCATGATCGGTAACTCGAACGACGGCACGCGGCTTTCGCGTCGCCGCTTCCTGCAGGTACTCGCCGGTACGGCCGGCGCGCTCGTGGTCGGTATTCGTCTTGCCAATGCCACCGACGCACCCGTGCCGCCGGCCTTGCTTGGCGACACCTTGTACGGTCTTGGCCCGTTCGTACGCATCGATGCCGACGGCAACGTGATCATCGGCGCACGCGATCCGGACACCGGCACGGGCACCACCACGTCGCTTCCGCGCATCATCGCCGATGAGCTCGACGCCGACTGGACGCGCGTCAGCGTGGTGCCGCTGGGTCTGGGCGTCGAAGACGACAATGGCAAGCCGCACTGGACCTATGGGCACCAGACCAGCGGACTCGGCAATTCGATTCCCTCTGCCTGGGCCGACTTGCGCCAGGTCGGTGCGCTCGCCCGCTGGCTGCTGCTGCAGGCGGCAGCGCAACGCCTCGGCGTGCCGGCCGACCGGCTGCGCTGCGAGGCCGGCAATGTGATCGCTCCCGATGGACGTCGTTTCGGCTACGGCGCGCTGGCCGAGGCTGCCGCCAAGGTCACGCCGCCGACAACGCCGGTGCCACTGAAAACGCCGGATCGTTACACCTTGATCGGTCACCCCGCAGGCACCGTCGACGCACGTGCCGTTGTCACCGGCCAGGCTATCTACACGCTCGACAGCTATGCCGGCGATATGTTGACCGCCGTGCTCAGCCACTGCCCCTGGCCTGACGGCAGCCTGGACCACCTGGACACCACCGACACCCTGGCGGTGAAGGGTGTGGTCAAGGTCGTGCAGCTCAAGCCAGAGGCCGGCCAGCCGCCGGGTCACACGGTACGTTCGCCGGCCGTGGCGGTCCTGGCCGACAGCACCTGGGCGGCACTGGAGGGTCGCGCCAAGCTCAAACTCCAATGGAAGCCAGGCAGCCAGAGTGAAAGCAGTGCCTGGTTTGAGCAGCAGGCCGCCGATCTCGTCAACAACAAGGACGCGGCACCCACCACGCGCGTGCGCAACGATGGCGATGTCGACACCGCCAGCAAGAAAGCGGCGCACCGCATCGACGCAACCTACGTGCAGCCGTGGTTGGCACACGCCACCTCCGAGCCGATGAACTGCGTGGTGCACATCGACAAGGACAGCGCCACGCTGGTGGTGCCGACCCAATCGCCACAAGACGCATGGCACGTCGTGCAGCGGCTCACCGGTCTTTCGCCGGCGCAGATCCAGATCAGCGTGCCGCGTGTCGGCGGTGGTTACGGCCGCCGTTTCGATCACGACTACGTCGCCGAAGCGGTCATGCTCGCCAAGGCAGCGGAAAAGCCGGTCAAGTTGATGTGGACGCGCGATGAGGACATGAGCCAGGATTTCTATCGCTCCGCCTGCGTGCATAAACTCAACGCCACGCTGGATGGCAAGCGCCAGATCGTCAGTTGGAACCAGCGCATGGCGAGTGCTTCGGCATTCGCGCAACGTGGCGTGCCCGACAATCGCTTATGGACGTCCGAGGTGGATGCCCATCAGCTACCTGCCGGACTCGTGCCCCATCTACGCAGCGACTGGTACTCCCTGCCCTCGGTCATGCCGCGTGGGCTTGCCCGTGGCATGCCGCACCTGAGCAATGCATTCGCGGTCGAAAGTTTCGTCGACGAGATCGCGCATAGCCTGAAGGAAGACCCGCTGGTCACGCGCCTGCGCCTGATTGGCGAGCCGCGCCAGATCCCGCTGGGAGAAGGACAGACGCTCGACACCGGTCGTCTGATCAATGTGCTGAAGCTCGTTGCCGATCGTATCGAGTGGAAGAACTGGCTGCGCACCGTCAATGGGCTGGGCATCGCCTGCTGGTACGTCGACGGCGCCTATGTCGCCCATGCCGTCGAAGCGTCCCTGCAGGGTGACCGCCTCAATATCGAGCGTGCCGTCTGCGCGGTCGATGTGGGCCGCGTGATCAACCCGAAAGGACTCGAAGGCCAAGTGGCCGGCGCCACCCTCGATGCGCTGTCCACGGCGCTCAATCTGTCGGTGACCTACAAGGACAGCCAGGTCCAGCAGCGCAACTGGAAGGACTACCCGCTCGCCAGCATGGCGCAACTGCCGGACACCACGGAAGTAATCCTGGTACCCGGCGATGGCGAGCCGACGGGCGCCAGCTTCCTCGCCATGCCGACCGCGGCGCCCGCCCTCGCCAATGCCGTCTTCCGCGTGAGCGCGGTGCGCGTGCGCCGACTGCCGTTGATGAAAGAACTGCTGCGCATGCTTTGATTCGACATCGTGCCCGTCCCATCGGACGGGCACGTGCCTGTGCCCTAAGCGCGCCTCGCATGGGGGCGCCGGCCCGGTCGCGACGCTCCCATGCGCCAAACCGCCAGGTCGCCCCGGCCATCGCGCCGCATAGACGATTGACGCCACACAATGCTGCGCCGGCTGCTGAAGCGGCCCTGAGCCTGGAGTCGATGTCATGAAAGCGCTGCGTCTGTTGCCCATGCTTGCCAGCCTGGCGCTTTGCGCCTGTTCGACCGTGTCCGTCACCAATCAATGGAAGGACCCGGCCTGGCCCGGTCCGCCGGCATCGAGCGTGGTGGTCGTCGGCATCTCGAAAAGCGATCTCATCCGACGCAAGTTCGAGGACACGTTCTCGCAACAGCTGCAGGCGGCGGGCCTGAAGGCCTTCCCCAGCTATACGCAGATACCGCCCGGCAACGGCGGAGCCGTCAAGCTGACTGACCTGGTTCATTCCAGCGGCGCCGAGGTGGTCCTGGTCACGCGCATGCTGCGCGTTGAACAAAAGATCGATGTCACGCCGACGGGTCCTGCCTATGGCGGTTTCTACGGCTGGTACGGCGGCGCGTGGGCATCCACCGCGCAGGTGACGCAATACGATGTGGTCACGTTGGAAACCAGCGTTTGGGACGCCAAGACGCAGAAGCTTGTGTGGTCAGTCACCACCGAGGCCGTCAGTCAGGAAAAGATCGCCAAAGCGACGGAAGAGCTGGCGCAAGCGCTGATTCCGAAGTTGAGGACGGATGGGATTTTGCGCTGAGGTTTGGGTTGGCTGCGATGGCTGGCTGTGTCGTTATCGCGTAAACCATGGATGGTCATACCAGCGGCTCTCAACAGCCGAATGGCTGGTCACGCTGGGGTTCCGAACCAAACAGCACATCACTCCGAGGGACGTACCAACAGGGTCGTCCCATCCACCCCCACGACCTCGACCATGCTGCCCACTGGCAAATCCGGCCCACGGACCAACCACAAGCTATCGCCTACCCTCGCCTTGCCACGCCCGTTGACGATCGCCTCGGCCAACACATAGCGGTGCCCGATCTTCTGCTCACCACGGCGATTGAGCAAAGCATCGCCCGGTTCGTTGCGCATCAGCTTCGGGCGCAAGCCGTACCAGTAGGCTGCGCAGGAAAGAAACGCCAGCACAGCGAACACCAGTGCCTGGCCCAGCAGCGACAGGCCGGGCGCGGCCAGCATGACCAGTCCGGTGACGCCCGCGGCAATGCCGATCCACAGCATGAAATACCCCGGCATGATCACTTCAAGCGCAATCAACACCAGCGCAAGAATCCACCACCAGTAGTGCAAGGCCACCTGTTCCATGTCGTTTCGTCCTCGGCCTGCGGATGATTAGCCCACCGGTGGCGGCATGCGCCGGCCACCTTGGCCCTGCGGCGAATTTTGCTGCTGGCTGAGCGATTCCTTGGCCAGCTCGGCAATGCCGGCCAGCGAACCGAGGATGCCTGTCGCTTCCATCGGCAGCAAGAGCATTTTTTGATTCGGAGAGTTCGCCATTTCCTTCAGCGCCTCGACGTATTTGTTGGCGACAAAATAGTTAAGGGCATTGATGTTGCCGTTGGCGATCGCATCGGAGACCATCGCGGTCGCCTTGGCCTCGGCCTCGGCCGAACGCTCGCGCGCCTCGGCGGCGCGGAATGCCGCTTCCTTCTCACCCTCCGCAGCCAGAATCACCGACTGCTTCTCGCCCTCAGCCTTCAGGATGGCTGCCTGACGGAAACCCTCGGCTTCGAGAATGTTCGCGCGCTTCTCACGCTCGGCTTTCATCTGACGAGCCATCGAATCGATCAGGTCGCGCGGTGGCGCAATGTCCTTGATCTCGATGCGATTGACCTTGACGCCCCAGGGATGGGTCGCCTCGTCAACCACGTTGAGCAACTTGGCATTGATCGCATCGCGCTGGCTGAGCGATTCGTCCAGATCCATCGAGCCAAGTACGGTGCGGATATTGGTCATGATCAGGGCGAGCGCGGCCTGCTCCAGATTGGCTACCTCGTACGCGGCCTTGGCGGCGTCCAGCACCTGGTAGAACACCACACCGTCCACACGTACGACCGCGTTGTCCTTGGTGATCACATCCTGCGACGGAACGTCGAGCACTTGCTCCATCATGTTCATCTTGCGACCGATGCCGTACATGACCGGTATGAGGAAATGCAGGCCGGGGCTAAGCGTGCGCGTGTACATGCCGAAGCGCTCCACCGTCCACTCGTAGCCCTGCGGCACGATGCGCACCAGCTTGGCCAATACGATCACGACGACGATGACTACCACCAACGCGAACAGCTGACCCATCGCCCTACTCCTGCATCCATGAAAGATGCGCCGAGTATAGGTGAGCCGGCCCTTGGCGGTACGAGCGGTTACTTCGGCCCGAGCGGTAACAGAAGGCTGACACGCAAGCCGCCTTCCTCGCGATTGGCCAGTGCGATGCGCCCACCGTGCGCTTCCACGATCTCGCGCGCCAAGGCCAGCCCAAGACCGGTACCGGAGCGCTTGGTCGAATAGAACGGCAACAAGGCCTGCGCCAGCACCGTCTCGCTCATGCCCGGACCACGATCGGCCACTTCGATGCGCAGGTCGCGCGCAATCACCGTCAGAGACAAGCTGACTTGGTCATCGGCGCCTCCCGATTCGTGGGCGTTCTTAATCAGGTTGATCAGCACCTGCTCGATCTGGCCCGCATCGAACCAGCCCGCCTGCTCGGGGATGGGGCCGCTCAGCTTGAATTGACAGTGCAGCGAAAGCCCGTCGAGAAACGCCTTCCACGCAATCGCCACGGGTTGTGGCGCTGGCAACTTGGCAAAGCTGGCATAGCCTGCGATGAAGCCATGCAAGTGACGTGCGCGTTCGCCGATGGTGGCGAATACGCCGGGGAGGCGTGACGTATCGCCACGCCGCGCAAGCTCGGCACCCGAATGCGCGAGCGACGATATCGGCGCCAGCGAGTTGTTCAACTCGTGGCTGATCACGCGGATCACGCGCTTCCAGGTCGCCACTTCCTGTCGTGAGAGCTCTCGCGTCATGCGACGAAACAGCCGTAATCGATGTGGCCGCCCCTGCAGGCGAAAACTGCGCTGCGACAGATGGAAGGTTTCTTCGCCGCCATCCATCTCTACCGTGAGCAAGGCGTCCTCGCCGCCATCGACGGCACGGCGCAGGGCTTCAGGACCATCGCTCAAGAGCTCGACAAAGCTCAAGCCGTGCAGGGTCCGTCCTTCGTTGAACAGGTGACGAGCCGCGATATTGGCGTAGGTTACGCGGTCGCCGGCATCCGTCAGTACCAAGGCCACCGGCGTGTTCTGCACCACCGTATCCAGCAGCAGCTCGCGCTGGGCCAGGTTCTGGCGTTGCTCGCGCAAAGTCTGGCCCAGCGCGTTGTGCATGCGGATCAGCTCGCCGAGTTCGTCGCGACGATCCGCTGCGATCGAGAAGCTGAAGTCGCCATCGCGATAGCTCGCAACGGCACCTTCCAACGCGCGCAGCAGTTTGGTGACCGGCGACATCACACGGTGGCCGAGCCACAGCGCCAAAGGCAGCAGCAGGATGATCGAGATGATCAGGCCGCCGTAGAAACTGAAATGCGCTGGGGCGCCCAGGTCGAGGCCCAGATCCTTGTGCAACCAGACCAGCAGTTGCGGCAGCGGCCATTGCGTGACGCCGGCATAGACCAGCACGCCCGACAAGCCTGCCAGGCTCAGCAATAGGACCATGCGCGATTCAAGCGAACTCAAACCGCGCAGCATCGGGTGCTTCCTTTGAGTCGACTCGTCGTCAATGGCACGCGCCGCCTATCCCCATCGGCACGCAGTTCACATGGGGGCCGCGACCATTGTTGATGATCACGCGAATGGGCGACTGATCCGGTGGCGCGTTGTCCTTGGGATTGCGATCGCTGAACTTGAAGCGCCCAGCGTCGCTGGCGGCGGTGCTCAGCGCATCGCGATAAGTACCTGCGCTGGTGCTCGATGTTGATGGCGCACTCCAGGTGTCGCTTGCCTGTGTAACGGGCGGCTTGGCGTTCTGCGCCATCGCCGGGCTGGCGAGCACGGATGCCACAAGAAACAGGACGCTGCGATATCGCATGGCAGGCTCCATCGGTATCGATATCATCCTCGCCGGCGCCCTTGGCGGCAATCATGATTGATGACGCAACGCGCCATTCACCCCTGATCGACACCATCCTGGATCAAGCCTGCGCCTGGGCCAGGCCGTAACGCTCCATGCGCCGGTACAGCGCCTGGCGCGACAGACCCAGCGCCTGGGCGGCACGGCTGACGACGCCGCCGGCCTTCTCCAGCGCCGCTTCCACCGACTCCCGGCTGGGCTCGTCCAGATTGCGAACGACCGTGGCAGCAACCTGCGGCAAATTCAGTTGCTCCGGCACAATATGGCCATCGCTGACCAAGAGTGCGGCGCGTTCGATGGCGTTCTTCAACTCGCGCACGTTGCCGGGCCAGGGATAGGACAGCAAGGCCTCACGCGCGGCATCGCCCAACTCGGCGCGCCCATCGAGGAAGTGTTCGGCCAACGGCAGAATATCGTCGACGCGCTCGGCAAGCGGCGGCAGATTGACCTCGATGACATTGAGTCGGTAGTAGAGATCTTCGCGGAACGTGCCGGCGCGGATCATCGCCTTGAGATCGGCGTTGGTTGCGCTCAGCACACGCACCTTCACCTGACGCGTGCGCCCGGATCCGAGCCGCTCGAACTGCCCGGTTTCCAGCACGCGCAGCAGCTTCACCTGCCCCGGCAGCGGCAGATTGCCGATTTCATCGAGAAACAAGGTGCCGCCATCAGCCAACTCAAAACGTCCCTCGCGGGCCTTGTTGGCGCCGGTATAGGCGCCGGCGTCCGCGCCAAACAGTTCGGCTTCGATCAACTCGCCAGGCAAGGCACCGCAGTTCACCGCAATGAACGCGCCGCGCTTGGCCGCCGAGTTGGCATGCACGATCGCCGCAATGCGCTCCTTGCCGGCACCGTTGGGGCCGGTGATCAAGACCGGTACGTCCGAGCGCGCCACCTGGCAGGCCAGCTCCAGCGTGCGCGCCATCGCTTCAGAGGCGAAAACCAGTCCGTCGAGCTCGTAACGGCGTTGCAGATCCTCGCGGCGGCGGCGGCGCTCGTTGCGCGTGCGGTTCACCTCGCGGGTGGATTCCGACAGCTCCAGCAGGTTCTCCACCGTGGTCAGCAGCTTGGCGTCATCCCACGGTTTGGCGAGATAGTCCGAGGCGCCGGCCTTGACCAGTTCCACCGCCGTTTCAAGATGGGTCCATGCGGTGAGCAGGATTACCGGCAGGTCGGTATGACGCTGGCGGATGGCCCGGAACAGGGCAATGCCTTCCTCGCCGGACGTGGTGTCGGCGGTGAAGTTCATATCCTGAATGACCACGTCGACGCGTTCGCTTTCCAGCATGGCCAGCCCATGCTCGGGCGTCAGTGCGATCAGCGGACGGATTTCATGGAGGGAAAGCGCCAGCGACAGCGCCTCACCCACGGCCGGGTTGTCGTCAATGATCAGTACGGTTCGCATTCGTCTCTTGCACATGTAGACGTGGATGCAGCTCCACGCCAAAAGGTTGCCATCTTTCGCACGATCCGTCGCGGGTCGGTGGCGGCGGCCATCAACCGCCCGGCGAAACGGCGGGAGCTGGAGGGGCCGGTGGAGGTGGTGGCTCGGTTGGCAGCAAGCCATCGCGGGCCTGCCCGGACAACACCACGCCGTGCTCGACGCCATGGCGCCGCACCGTGAGCGGCATCGGCGACGCGCCGTGCTCGCGCAAGCGACTTAGCAACGCCGCCACATCGTGTACGGGTTGGCCGTCTGCCTCGATGATCACATCACCCTGGGCCAGCCCCCACAGGGAGGCCGGTGTCAGCGCAACCACGTTGACGCCGCCTTCGCTGGCGGTCACCAGGTGCAGGCGCTGGCCGTCGCTACGCCAGCGCAGACTGTTATCGGATTGATAGACGAAGCGGCTGTGGCTTGCAGCGGCCGGCACTGCGGGGGCAGCGAGAGGTGGCTGCGCAAGCGGTGGCTTGGGTGGGGGTGGTGGCGGAGTGGGCACCAGCTCATGCGCCTGGGTCGCCAGTACTACGGTTCGCTCGACGCCCGCCTGTCGCACCTTGAGCGGCATGGGCGAGGCATCGTGAGCGCGGAGGGTGTTCATCAGCTCGGCGACGTCATGAATCGGGTGGCCGTCGGCCTCGAGGATCAGCTCGCCCTCGCTCAGTCCCCAAAGCGATGCGGGCGTGACTCCAAGCACGTTTACGCCGCCATCTTTGGCCGTTGCGAGATGCAAGTAGCGACCCTCGCTATGCCAGCGCAAGGTGTTATCGGACCGATACGAAAACTCGGTACCCGCCCATGCGGTTGCGACGGGCGCCAGCAAAGCCGCGACCAACCACAGTGTCTTGATCGATCGTTGCATCGCCTTCCCCCTTCGAAAAGTGCGCGCCGCCTCATGCGGCGCGCACCTCAGTCTTACCGGATGCTCAACCGGTCACCGGATGAGCCGGCGCCTTGCCCGCCTTCACCGCGGCGATCCACGCATTGATGCGCGTTTCGAGCACGTCCAGGGGCAGCGCGCCGCCACCGAGCACTTCATCGTGGAAGGCGCGAATGTCGAACTTGTCGCCCAGTTCCTTCTTCGCGTGCTCGCGCAGCTCGACGATCTTCAGCTGGCCCATCTTGTAGGCCAGTGCCTGGCCCGGCCAGGTGATGTAACGGTCGGTCTCGGCCTGCACATCCGGCTCGTCTTCGCTGGAATGCTCGTGGAAGAAGTCGACCATCTGCTGGCGCGTCCAGTGCTTGCTGTGCACGCCGGTATCCAGCACGAGGCGGTCGGCACGCAGCAGTTCGTCGGACAGACGGCCGTAGTAGGACAGCGGGTCCTTGTAGAAACCCAGCTCCTTGCCCAGCTGCTCCGCATACAGTGCCCAGCCTTCGATATACGCGTTGTAGCCCGCCTGCTGGCGGAACGGCGGCAGCTTGGGCAGCGACTGCGCGATCGAGATCTGCATGTGATGGCCGGGAATGCCTTCGTGGTAGGCGGTCGACTCGATGGTCAGCACGCTGCGGTTGGCGTAGTCACCGGTGTTGACGAAGATCTGGCCCGGACGCGAACCATCCGGCGTGCCCTGGTGGTATTCGGCAGCGGCAGCTTCCTTCTCGCGGAACGGCTCGACCGGCACCACTTCCACCTTGGTCTTGGGCAGCAGGCCGAACAGCTTCGGCAGTTCCGGCTGCATGCCCGCCAGGTAGTTGCGGTAGCGGTTGAGAATGTCCTCACGCGAAGTGGCATGCGTCTTCGGGTTGGTCTTGAGCGCGGCGCGGAAGCTGGCCAGATCCTTGTAGCCCTGCGACTTGGCGATCTCGGTCATCTCGCCTTCGATGCGCTTCACTTCGGCGAGGCCGATCTCATGAATGCGCTCCGGGCTCTCCTTGGTCGTGGTCATCTGCTCGACGTCGAAGCGGTAGATCGCGTCGCCGTTCGGCAGCTGCCACACGCCAGGTTCAGAGCGACCATGCGGCGCGTAGTCCTTGGCGACGAATTCGCCCAGCTTCTGGTAGGCCGGGCGCACGTCGTGATCGATGGCGGCGAGAATGGCGTCATGCAGGCGCTTCTGGTCTGCCGGCGACACCGACTTGGGGAAGTGCTTGAGCGGTTCGGCGAAGACGCTGTCCATGCCAGCGGGCTTGCCGATGCTGTCGATCTGGGTGACCACCTTCTCCAGCAGGTACTTCGGCGGCATCATGCCGTCCTTCAAGCCCTGCTGCGCCACGCCGGTCACCTGCTCGAGCAAGGTCGGCACGGCCTTCAAGCGCTTCAGGTAGTCGTCGTATTCCTTGGTGCTGTTGAACGGGACGGAGCTGACGAAGCCGGCCAGCGCGAGGTGCGCGCCGTTCATCTGGTCCAGCGGCATCTCGTCGATCTTCAGCTCATGCGCCTTGAGCGCGTCCTGCAGCTGACGCACCATCAGCTGCTGGTTCAGCTTGTCGTCGTCGGAGAAACCGGTGGTGTCGATGGCCTGGAAGCGCTTCAGGAAATCCTGGTTCTTCGCATACTCGGCCTGGACGTGTGCCAGCGAGGCGTCGCTCCAGCGGTCGTTGTAGCGCAGGTCGCCAATGATGGTGGCGAACTCCGGCGCGTTTTCCAGGTTGTGCTGCCACTGCTCGGCCAGCAAGGCATTGAGCGCCTTCACGCGCGTCGCCACGTCCGCCTGTGTCGCCTGCGCCGGCGGCGCCGCGTGTACGCTGGCCACGCCCGCGGCCGACATCAACAAACCCGCCAAGACCATACGCGGTCCGATTTTCATGAGAACACCCTTCCGGTTGAAATAAACCCTATTCTCCATGGCCAGCGCCAGCACAACCCGTGCCGGACCGCATGGTTCGGCGACCGGTTTGCCCCTGTTCAAACTGAACGCGTCGCCACCACCGGCGGCACGGCCGCCGCGCGCATGGCTGGACCAAGCACGGCCAGCTGACCGAGCAGCCACAGCGAGACCGCGCCGAACGGCAGGTAATACAGCGGCAGGCGCGGCAGTTCGTAGAACTTCATCAGCACCAGATTCAGGGCAAACGCCAGCACCATGCCGATGACGATGCCACCGCTGACGATAAGGAAGTTCTCGGTCTGAAAATAGCCCAGGATGTCGCGCCGCGTCGCACCGACGGCACGACGGATGCCGATCTGCTTGCGGCGCTGCTGCACCCAGAAGCTGGCCAGGCCGACGATGCCCAGGGCGGTGACCAGCAGCAAGGCCAGGATCACTCCGATCAGCATGCCAGCCATGGCGCGATCCTGCCGAAAACGTCTGTCACGCAGTTCGACCAGGGTACGGCTGAATTCCTCGTCCAGCACGACATCGGGTGCGATCTTGCCGATCGCCGCACGCGCATCGCGCATGACTCGCGGCAATTGGGTCGGGTCGGCTTTCAGCAAGTAGGTGCCGGCAAGCCTCGGGCTCGACAGGCCTGGAGCGAATACGCTCCATTCGGCCGTACCCTGGGCGAACACCGTGGGATTGGGACGCACCAGATGGTCGAGCACGCCCACGACGCGGAAATGCAGGCGGTCGCACCAGAGCTCCTTGCCCAGCGGATCCAGCCCCGGCCACAGATGCGTCGCCAATGCACGCGTCACCAACACCGAGGCTTCGTCCGGCACGAAACCGCTGAACGCACGATATTCATCCGGCTGCGGCGCCCGACCCGCCACTACGTGCAGCCCCATGGCCTGGAATGCGCCGGGGCCACCCAGGTAGTAGTCGACCGTGGCATGGGTATGGCCAGGCTCCCGCCCGGTAGTCACGCCGGCGGTACCGACCTTCTCGCCAAACGGCGCGGTATTGACGAGGGTGGCCGACTGCACTCCGGCAATGCCTGCCAGGCCCGATTGCACGCGGGCGTTCAAGTCGACGGACTGTGTTTCCTCGAAACCGGTCAGCTTGATGATGGCGAGCGAAGCCTCGTCGACACCACTTTGCACATGCATGGCTCGCAAGCGTCCCGAAATGAGAAAACAGGCGTTGCACAGCACCGCACACGCCAGGGCAATCTCCAGCGCGATCAGTACGGTAGCCAAACGGTGTCGACGCAAGGCGGCAAGTATGGGGCGGATCTGCATGGCCGGGTTCCTTACAACGTCTTCAATTGCAGGCCGGGTGCCACCCGACTCGCGCGATAAGCTGGCAACACGCCGGCCAGCAGGCTTGCCATGATGGCCATCGTGAACGTGGTGAGGAACATCGCTGGATCGAGGTGTACCAAGTCGGCATAGGCCGCTGGCTGACGCCGTACCAGCCAGAGCCCAAGCAGGGTCAGCAGCCAGCCGCCCGCGCCACCGAGCAGACCGATCATGCCTGCCTCGACGAGGCATTGCGCAAACACCGCGCGTCGGCTGGCGCCCAGGGCACGACGCACGCCGATTTCGCCCGAGCGACGCAAAAACTTCGCCAGCAACAGCCCCACGGTGTTGAACAGGCACACCGCCAGAAAGGCGAATGCCAGCCAGGCCTGCAGACGCACGTCGCTGGGCACCACCTGGTTGTAGTCCAGCCACTGCATCAGGCTGGGCAGACGCGTGTCGTCCGCATGCGTGTAGCGGCCAAGTCCTTTCTGCTGTGCCGCGTAGTCGGCCAGGAACTGGGCATAACGGATGGCTTTGGCCGGACTGTCCAGTTGCACCCACATCGAGACCCAGGCGCAGGGCGCGTCCTGCAGATGCGCGAGATCGTCCGGGACACGCCAGCAGTTGAAGACGCCAAAGCTGCCATCACCCACCTCCATGCCGGTGAAGAAGGGGACCATGACATCTTCTGGCTTGCTGTAAAACGCGCCCGTGTTGCCGTTGCTGAAACGACCTCCGGCCACTTGATAGAACTGCGGTGAGGGCCGCCACGGCTTGAGCACACCGACGATACGAACGTCGTTGTCGCGCAAGCGCAGCGTGCGGCCCACGCTGTTGGCTCCCCCGAACAGTTTGTCATTGAGCTGGGCGGAGATCACCGCCACGCGCGTCCGCTGCTCGTCGTCTCCGGGTTGCCAGCTTCCGCCATACTGGAACGGCACATCGAACATCGGGAAGAAGTCAGCCGTGGTCGCGAGCATCTCGATCATCAGCGGCGGCTTGTGGGCGTCGACGGCACGCAACTTGATCTCGCCGCTGGTCACCAGGGTCTGGCGGTCAGCGCGCCGCGAACGCCACAGGTCCACGGCAGAGTGATAATCCATCACGTCGGATGGGTCCTTGCGTTCTCGTAGACTGGTATCCGGATCGACCTGCGGATAGAACAGCGTGCCGCTGCGAGTGGGCACAGGATCACCCGACAGCAGATGCATCACCGTCAAGGTGGTCATGCTGGCGCCGATGCCCACCGCAATCGCCAGCACCATCAGCGCAGTGAGCACACTGTTACGGCGCAGGCTGCGCCAGGCCAAGTCCAGGTAGTAGCCGAACATTCCCACCTCCCTTGGTCGCCGCCCGCGCGGGGCGGCGATCCGTGGTCAAACCGAGCGCGTCGCGACCACCGGTGGTACCGCCGCCGCGCGCATAGCCGGGCCAAGTACCGCCAACTGCCCTATCACCCACAACGACAGCGCGCCGACCGGGAAGTAGATCGCGGGCAGGCGAGGCAACTCGTAATGCAGCATCAGCATCAGGTTGATGCCGTAGGCGAGCACCATGCCCAGCGCGATACCGATGGTGGCGAGCAGGAAGTTCTCGGTCTGGAAGTAATGCAGGATGTTCCTGCGCGTTGCACCGAGTGCACGCCGCACACCGATCTGCCGCCGGCGCTGAGCCACCCAGAAGCTGCCCAGGCCTACGATGCCCAAGGCGGTGACCACCAGCAGGGCGACGCATACGCCTACCAGCAAGCCGGCCATGGCGCGATCATTCTGGAAGAAGTTGCCGCGCACTTCGTCCCACGGCCGCTGCTTCAGGATGACGCGATGCGGATTGATCGCTTTCATCTTTGCTACGGCGGCCTTCAGCACGGCGTCACGATTGTTCGGGTCGGTGCGGATGATGTAGAGACCCTGGGTGATGCGCATCGGCAGCACCATGGTGAACTCCGCGGTGGCACTGTCCGTGAAGGCAGGCCGCACCAGATGCTTCACCACGCCCACCACCGTCATCGGGTAATCGGCGTAGAAGATCACCTTGCCGAGCGGCTGCTGTCCGGGCCACAGGCGCTGCGCCAGGCTCTGGGTGATGACGGTGACCTTGGGAATGCCCTTCGCGTCCTTGACCGATGCGGCCCTCACCACATCGTCGAAATCCATATAGTCGTCAGGCTGCAGGTTGCGCCCTTCCACCAGTTGCGTGCCCAGCGTCTGCAGCACGTTCTCGCCCGTGTACGTCGTGGCATTGAGCGTCGACACGCGCTGGTTGCGGTCGAGCTTGATACCACCGTTCCAGGAGGAATTGCCGAACGGCACCTGGTTCGCCGACGACACCTGGAGAACGCCAGGGATCTGCCGCAATGCGGCGAGATCTTCCTCGGTACGTGCTTTCTGGTTCTTGTTCGGGCCGATGTCGGCAAACAGGATCTCAAGTAATTCGTGCTCGGCCACCCCGCTGCTCATATGCATGCGGTCGAGTCGCTGGTTGATGAGAAACACCGCGTTGCACACGATGGCGCAGGTCAACGCGATCTCGATGATCACCAGGAAGGCGGTGATCTTGTGACGGCGCAGGGTCGAAAGAATCGGCAGGATGTCCATGGCGTTGTCCTTACTGGCTCTTCAGTTGCAGCGCAGGAGTGATCTGGCAGGCGCGCCAGGCGGGCAGCAGGCCGGCCAACAGGCTCGATCCGACGGCCAACAGGAAGGTGATCAACAACATCGACATGTCCAGATGCGCGAGCGCCGCGTAGTCGGAAGGCTGCTTGCGCACCAGCCACAAGCCGAGAAACGCGAGCAGCAGGCCGCCCATGCCACCAGCAAGGCCGATGACACCCGACTCCACCAGCAGCTGGGCAAACACCTCTCGCTTGGACGCACCCAGCGCGCGACGCACGCCCAGTTCGCCCGAACGGCGCAGGAACTTGGCCAGCATCAGGCCAATCGTATTGACCAGGCAGACCAGCAGGAACCCGAATGCCAGCCAGGTTTGCAGGCGCACGTCGCCCGGCACGACCTTGTTGATGTCCAGCCACTCCATCAGGGTGGGCAGGCGCACATTGGGCGGCCTTTGAAAGCGCCCCATCGCCTTCTGCTCCTGCGAGTAATGCACGAGAAATTCCTTGTACGTGGCTGCATCGCTGACACCGCTCAACTGGACCCAGAACTGCAACCAGACGCAAGGAGCCGTCTCCATATGCTCTTCATCGCCACCGCCGGTACCCCAACAATCGGTCGAACCGTTGTGATCGAAGCGCAGCTCGCGCGCCGTGGTAAGCGGTAGGAACACATCTTCCGACGCGACATAGTTGCCCATGTTCATATCGTAGAAATGCGGATTGGGCCGCCAGCTGTCCAGCACACCGATGATGCGGAAGGCCGTATCGCCCATGCGCAAGGTCTGGCCGGTGCTGTCCTTGCCCGCGAACAACTTTTCGTTGAGCGTACGGGTAATGACCACCACGCGCGCCTTGTCATTGTCATCCGCCTCGCTCCAGCCGCGCCCGTAGAGGAACGGCACCTGGAACATGGCGAAGAAGTCGTTCGAGGTGTAGCGCGCATCGCTGTAGAACGGGTCCATGCCCGACTGCGCCGGCTGCACCGGTACCGCACCGCCGGTCATGAGCGCCTGACGCAGGCCTCGCTTGGCATGCAACAGATTCATGCCATCGATCCAGGTGACCTGTTGCATCGGCTCCTTCCCTGGCTCATAACCGTCCATGTCCTGCGGGTCGAGCTGCGGGTAGAACAGCGTCGCGCTCCTGCCAGGCATCGGGTCGCCCGACAGCACATGGAGCACGGTCAGCGTCGTCATGCTGGCGCCGATGCCGAGCGCAATGGCGAGCACCATCAACGCGGTGAGCATCTTGTTGCGCCTGAGGCTGCGCAGCGCCAAATCCAGGTAGTAGCCAAACATACGTTTCCCCTCGCTTGCTAACTTTCCGCGCGGTCACACCGACCGCGTAGCCTCTACCGGAGGCACCCGTGATGCACGCATCGCCGGCGCCAGCACGGCGCCCTGCCCCAACAACAACAGGATCACCACACCCGCCAGCACGTAGACCAGCGAAAGCCGATTCATCTCGAATCGCGTGACCAGCCACAAATTGATGGCAATCGCCAGCAGGACGCCAATCAGCGCACCAGCACTGCTGATCAGCAGGTTCTCGGTCATGAAGTAGTTGAGAATGTCGCGACGCGTGGCACCCAGGGCACGCCGTACGCCGATCTGCTTGCGCCGTTGCCCCACCCAGAAGCTGGTGAGACCCACGATGCCTGCCGCCGTGATGGCCAGTAGCACGACGCAGATCACACCCATCAGGATCGCCATGCCGCGATCGCGCTCGTAGGCACGGCTGCGCACCTGGGCAAAGCTGAGCACGCCGGCCTCGTCGTCCAGGACGCGCCTTGGGTTGTGCTCGAACAGCGCCTTGGGCGCGGTACGCATCGCCGCGTCCAGCTGGCCGGGGCGAGCCCGCACGATATAAAAGACGCCCAGCGACGTGGCGAGTCGCTTGGGCACGATCAGCGAGCGATAGGCAAAATCCGCGGCCCAACGATCGACGCTTTGGGCCTGCAGCATCTGCACCACACCCACGATTGTGGTGGGGCCACCCACCAGGTAAATGGTCTTGCCCACCGCATCGCCCTGGGGAAACAACTTGTCGGCAAGCGCTTTGGTCACCATGACCTGCGCCGGGCCCAACCGATCGCGCCAATCCATGCGACTGATTTCTTCCGCGCGGAAATTGCGGCCGGCGATCAGCTTCAACCCCAACGTGTCGACGAAATGGTCGTCCGCAAAATAGACGGTGGAACCGGTGGTGTCCTGCAGCTGATCGGGCTTGAGCTTGATGCCATCGTCCCAACCACCGCCGCGAAGAGGATAGGAGTTGCTAGAGGTGACGTCCTGCACGCTGGACAGCTCACGCAGCACGCGCAGGTCTTCGAGGATTTTCGCGTCCGCCTGATCGGTCGTGGACGAACCCACCCATTCGTTCTGGATAACAAAGATATCCGGTTCATCGATACCGGTGGGCTCGGACAGGTGTGCCAGCCGCTGATGAATGATGAACAACGCATTGCAGACGATGGCGAGCGTCAATGCGATCTGCATGGCGATGAGAAAGGTGCCGGCCTTGTGACGGCGCAGCGCGGAAAGAATCGGCTTGATTTGCATGGCTCGATCCTCGCCTCAGTTGGATTTCAGCTGCCAGGCGGGCTGTACTTGCGCCGCTCGCCAGGTGGGGTAGAACGCGGCCAGCACGGTGGCGGCGATGGCCACCAGCAAGGTCAGCAGCACCAGGGAAATATCCAGGTGGGCCAGGCGCGCGATTTGCGGCTCGAACACGAGGCCAACACCAAACATGCCCAGGCCGGTCAGCAGCAAGCCGAGCACGCCGCCGGCAAGGCCGACCATGCCGGCTTCGGCCAGGAACTGACGATAGATGTCTGCACGCGAGGCACCCAGCGCGCGGCGGACGCCTATCTCCGGTGCACGGCGCATGAATTTCGCCAGCAACAGGCCAATGGTATTGACCAGACAAATCACCAGGAAGCCAAGCGCAAGCGAGAGCGAAATTCGACTCTCCGGAGGCACCGCATGCTGATAATCCAGCCATTGGTTCACGTTGCGCAGTCGATTGTTCGGCGCCCAGTTGAAGCGACCGGCGCGGCGCTGGTCGTTCGCGTAGCCCTGCAGAAACTGCTTATAGGCATCCACTTTTTCCTGGCTGTCGAGCTCCACCCAGGGACTGATCCAGACGCATTCGCCACGCAACCAGCTGTCACGGTCTTCGCCGCGCTTGCCGTCACTGCCGCAGTTGTTGTTGCCGTAGGTATCGATCTTCTGGTCGATGGCATATGTAAACGGGATATACACCTGGGCCGGCGAGGCATAGGCGTTGTCGTTGAACATGTCGTAGAAGCGTGGCTTGGGATCCCAATCGCTGGTGACGCCCAGGATGCGGTATTCCTTGTCGTCCAGGATGATCCGCCGCCCCACGCTGTTCTCGCCGCCAAAAAGCTTCTGGTTGAGCGCGCGACTGATGACCACGACGGCGCCGCGTGCTTCGTCCTCGCTCGTCCCCCAGGCGTTGCCATACAGGAACGGCACGTCGAACATCGGGAAGAAGTCGCCATACGTGGCATAGCCAATCGCCTTGAAGGGCATCCTGTGCGCATCGCCCGGCATGACGGACATCGCCACCGGGAACAGCACCGTCTGGCGCTCAGCCTTGTGCGCGCGCATCAACGCCACGGCATCAGTGTAGGTAAGCGCGCTCGGCGGTTCGCCCTTGCGGTTGTATTGCGGGCCACGGTTGTCGATGAGCGGCACGAACAGCTGCGATGACTTGTGCGGAATCGGATCACCGGAGACGGCGCGAAAAACCGCAAACGTTATCATCGACGCGGCCACGCCGAAGCCGATCGACATGATCATCAAGGCCGTCAGCAGCGGGTTGCGGCGCAGGCTGAAGGCACCCAATCGCAAGTTGTGGATAAACATGCTGCTCATGACCACCTCGTTCCAAACCAGGCATCCGCCTTTGCCAGCCCATCCATGCAACACTCCCTTGAAAACGCCAACGCCTCAAACCGAGCGGGTCGCCTCAACCGGCGGCACGCGCGCAGCACGCATGGCCGGTGCAAGCACCGCGCCCTGACCCAGCAGCAGCAGCGCCACGACGCCTATCGCCACGTACAACAACGAGAGCCGCGCCATCTCGAACTGCGTCACCAGCCACAGGTTCATGCCCACGGCCAGCAGCGCGCCGATGACCACGCCGGCGATGCCGATAAGCAGGTTCTCGGTCATGAAATAGCTGAGGATGTCGCGTTGCGTGGCACCCAGCGCACGCCGCACGCCGATCTGCTTGCGCCGCTGTCCCACCCAGAAGCTGGTGAGGCCGACGATGCCTGCTGCGGTGATCGCCAGCAGCACCAGGCACACCACGCCCATCAGGATCGCCATGCCGCGATCGCTTTTGTAGGCCTGCGCACGGACCATGTCATACGTGCGCACGCCACGTTCCGAGGGAATCACGCGCATCCGGTTGAGCTTGAACAGCGTCTCCGGCACCGACTTGGTAATCGCCGCCAGTTGACCCGGCTTGCTGCGCACCATGTACGAGGTGTAGCCGCCGGTGAGCTGGTACGGCTCGAGCACGGCATTGTCAAGGAAGGCATCGGACCAGCTGCTGTTCCACGGCACTTCCAGCCGCTCGACGATGCCGATGATCGTGCTCGGCTTGGTGCCGTCGTCCACGAACAGCACCTTCCCCAGCCCTGACCCATCCGGGAACATCTTGTCGGCCAGCGCCTTGGTCACGATGATCTGCGATGCCGACACCACGCCCTGGGGATCGACTTCGGTAACTTCGTCGGCGCGGAAATTTCGCCCCGCGATCAGCTTCAGGCCCATCGTCGCCAAGGCATGATCGTCGACGAAATACTGCGTGGTATGTGCCTCGGATTTCTTGGCATCCGGATTGGTGCGTACGCCGGTCGACCAGCCGCCGCCGCGCAAGGGATACGAGTTGGTCGCGATGGCGTCCTCGACGCCGGGCAGCTGCCGGATCGCCTGCAGGTCCGCGCGTACCAGCGGACCGGTGCTCTTATCGTCCACGCCAACCCAGCCGTTCTGCAAGGTCAGGAGATTCGTCTCGATCAGGCCGGTGGGACGCGCGATGCGGTCCAGGCGTTGCTGGATGATGAACAGCGCATTGCAGACGATGGCGAGGGTCAGCGCGATCTGCAAGGCGATCAGAATCGTGCCTGCCTTATGACGCTTGAGTGCGGCGAGAATGGGCTTGATTTGCAGCATGGTCATCGCCTCAGTTGGATTTCAGCTGCCAGGCAGGCTGTACCTGCGCCGCACGCCAGGTGGGGTAGAACGCCGCGAGCACCGTCGCCAATACCGCCACCAACAGGGTCAGCGCGATCAACGACATATTTAGCGTGGCCAGTCGCGCGATGTCCGGGGCGAACACCAGGGTCACGCCGAACACACCGACGCCCGTCAGCAGCAGGCCCAGCAGGCCACCCGCCAGACCCACCGTGCCCGCCTCGATCAGGAACTGCGCATAGATCTCCTTGCGCGATGCGCCCAGCGCCCGGCGCACGCCGATTTCCGGTGCGCGCTTCATGAATTTCGCCAGCAGCAGGCCGACGGTGTTGACCAGGCAGATCAGCAGGAAGCCGAGCGACACCAGTAGCGATACCTTGGCTTCCTGCGGCACCACCTTCTCGTGCTCCAGCCATTGCGGGACGTTGTATAGCCGCACGTTGGGCGCCCAATGGAAGCGGCCGCTTCGCTGCTGTTCGGCGGCATAGCCGCGCAGATAGTCACGGTAGCTTGCAGCGTCGGCTTGCTCGGGCAGTTCAGCCCAATACTGGATCCACACACACTCGGAGCGGATCCACGCGTCCCAGCCTTCACCCGCGTGCTTGTTGCAGTTGTTGTTGCCGTTGGTGGCCATCTTCAGATCAATGGCCCGCGTGAACGGAATGAACAATTGGATGGGATCACCAAATCCCGAGGTGTTGACGGGATCGAAGAACAGCGGCTGTGGATCCCACGTGTCCATCACGCCGGTAATGCGGTAGCTGCGGCCGTCCAGGTTGATCTCGCGACCGACACTGTTGGCCCCATTGAACAGCTTGTCGTTGAGCTTGCGTCCAATCACCGCCGTCGCCGCATGCGCGTCGTCATCTGCCGGCTGCCAGCCGCCGCCGTACAGGAAGGGGATGTCGAACATGGCGAATGCATCCGCGTACACCGCGTAACTTTCTTCTCGCATCGGCAGCAGACTGGCATCGGCAGGAATCACCGAGGGCCCGACCGGATACAACGCGGTCTGGCGCTTGGCGCGGTGACCGCGCATCAAGCCCATGGCGTCGGTGTAGCTGATGGCTTCGGGCGGCTCGCCCTTGTTCTGCGCGGCATCTTCCGGCCCCCAGTTGTCGATCAAGGGCACGAACAGCTGGGACGATTTGTCGGGTATCGGGTTGTTCGAGGTGGCGCGAAACACCGAATACGTGGTCATCGAGGCGGCCACGCCAAAGCCGATCGCCATCACCATCAGCGCGGTCAGCAAGGGATTGCGGCGCAAGCTGCGCAGGCCAAGCTGGATATAGTAAGCAAACATCGTGTTCCGCCCTGGTGGTGATGACGGCCTCCCGTCGGTGCGGGAGGTCTCATGGGTGTCGTTTGATCAGGCCGGCGTGTTGGCGCGAGCCGCACTGACCGCATGATGGAAGCGCGGGTCCTCCGCCAGATCCACGACCTGGCCATCGATGATGTGCACGTTGCGCTGCGCGCGGGCGGCCAGTTCCGGATCGTGCGTCACCATGACGATGGTGGCGCCTTCGCGATGGATCTCCTCGAGCAGCTCCAGCACGCTGCGCGCCATCTGGGTGTCGAGGTTGCCGGTCGGTTCGTCCGCCAGCAGCAGGCGCGGCGAGCCGGCGAGCGCGCGGGCGATGGCGACACGCTGCTGCTGACCACCGGAAAGCTCAGCCGGGTAATGCTTGGCGCGCGAGGCCAGGCCCACACGCTCGAGTGCATCCATGATGCGCTGCTTGCGCTCGGCCGCCTTCATGCCGCGATATCGCAGCGGCACTTCAACGTTGTCGAACACGTTGAGATCGGGAATCAGGTTGAACGCCTGGAAGATGAAGCCGATCTTCTCGTTGCGGATCTTCGAGCGAGCGTTGTCGTTGAGGTTACTCACCTCGACGCCATCCAGGTGGTACTCACCACCGGTGAAGGTTTCCAGCAGGCCGGCGATGGTGAGGAAGGTCGTCTTACCCGAGCCGGACGGCCCGGTCACAGCGACAAACTCGCCTTCTTTCACGTTGATGTTGAAGTCGCGCAGCGCGTAGGTCTCCACCACTTCGGTGCGGTAGACCTTGGACAGGTGAGTCATCTTGAGCATGTGTGCTTCCTCGGTGGTGGTTTTTGCCCCTCCCCCTGCTGGCAGGGGGAGGCTGGGAGGGGGTGAAGGCGTGCCGCATGGCCCAACCCCACCCCAGCCCTCCCCTGCGTACCCCGAAAAGGGGCTCCCTTCGATCGCAGGGGAGGGAGAATTCACTAGTTGCTGATGGCGATGCGCGCGGCACCCTTGAAGCTGTCGGTACCAGAAATCACGATGTTGTCGCCTTCCTTCAGGCCATCGAGAATTTCCACCTTGTCGATGCTGCTGGCACCCACGCGGATCGGGTGTTTCTCGGCAATGCCGTCGCGCACGACATAGGCATAGCTGCCGCCCGATTCGTCGACGAAGGAACCACGCTGCACGGTCAGCACGTTGTCGCGCTTGTCGAGCAGGATGCGCACGGACAGACGCTGGTTTTGACGCAGCTGCTTGGGCGTCTCGCCATCGAAGCGCAAGCGTGCCGCCACTTCGCCGTTGACGACTTCAGGCGAGATAGCGCTGACCAGGCCCTTCCAGGTGTTGCCGTTGCCGGTGATTTCACCGCCCATGCCGATGCCCAGATCGCGGGCAAAGCTTTCCGGCACCTTCATCTCCACTTCGAGCGCGGACAGGTCGATGACGCTGAGCAGCTGGGCGTCCTTGGCCACCGTGGCGCGTTCGGCAATGAACAGCTGACCGACCTGGCCATCCACCGGCGACTTCACGTTGAGGTCGTCCACTTGGCGTTGCAGGTCCTTCACCAGCAGCAGCTGCCGCTCATGCGCGAGCTTCTTGGACTGGATGTCGAACTCGAGGCTGTTGCTGTCGGTGCCCAGGTCAGCCTTGGCATGGCTCATGGTGATCTTGGCCTTTTGCAGCTCGTCCTTGGCTTTGTCCACGTTCATGCTCGGCACGGCGCCCAGGCCGAAGGCTTTCTCATAACGAGCCAAGTCGCGCTCCGCGCCCTGCTGGTCGATCTGCGCGTTGTCGTAGGCCTTCTGCAGTTCGCCGCGCTTCTTGCGCGCATCGATCTGCGCACGCAGATAGTCCACCTGCATCGCATCGGCCGCGCTCTGCTCCTGCGCCAGCTTGTTGGCGAGTTCGGGGCTGTCGATGGCGGCGAGCACTTGGCCCTTCTTCACGGCATCGCCAGCGTGCACCTTTAACGTCACCGCGCCGCCGTAGGTGGCGTAGAGCGTCGGGCTGACTGCCGCCACGACCTTGCCTTCGGCGGCGATATCGCGCACGAAAGGACCACGCTGCACCGTGGCGAAAGCGAGGCGCGAACCGCTCACCGAGGCATCGGCCGAGAACAGGCGACCGATGCGCGGGGCAAACAGCGCTATCAGCACCAGCACGGCCACGCCGCCGCCGATCCACAGCAGGCGACGTTTGCGATTGGGTTTGACCTCGACCAGTCGGTCTTGAGCGGAGGTGTCGCGAATCATCGATGTGTCCCTGGCCGCGGACAGTGCGGCCCCTGGACCTATGTCAGCAAGCGTCGTGCCAACCTGAAATCGATGTTTTATTTGTGTATTTTCAAGATGTTATTACGTGCCATCCGGACCGGACAGCTGTCCGCGGACAGATCGACGGACAGACGGACAAACGCCCGCGGCCGCCTCACCCCAACGCCGGCTCAAGCTCGACGGCAGACGCCCTGGCCACCCCGCTCGCGATCCCCCTTCCCAAGGCGGACACCTGCGCAAGCGGCACGGTCTCGAGGAGCTGGAGCGCACCCACGCGACGACGGCGAAAATGGACCAGCGTGGCGCTGGCCGCTCGGCACACCAGTCGTTCCGGACGTAGCGGTGCCACGGGTAGCAGCCGGCTCTCGGCCAACAAGGCATCCCAGGCGAGATAGTCCGTGTCCGGCAGCAGGTGCAGCCTCGCACAGGGGCGACCTTGTGCATCCATGCAGTCGATCCATTCCCGTGGCCCTTCTGCGCCAATCATGCAGGCAGCCATGAGTTCCCGCGTATCGAACAGCGGCGCCAGCTCGCGCCGCGCCACCAACCAGCCGGTGAAAACCGGCAGATCCGGCTGTGCCGGACGCGGCGCTGGCAGATACAGCACGCTGCCCAGCAGCGGCAGTCGGGATGCCAGTTCGGCCCCCGACATCGGTACCGAATAGCGGGTGAGGGATTCGGCGTCGGCCGCAGGGCACATCGCGGCGAAGGCGTGAGTGAGCCAGCCAAGCATTGTCATTGCTCCTTGCAGGGAGGCGACCCGGCTGGCGTTCCGCGGGAACGGCGTGGCGATAGGCCTGGAGTGGAGCGCCGGCGGTGGAGCCGGCATGGGGAGAGGACATCCTTGCCCGCGAACCGCTCCTCGGGAGACGGCGTTTTATTTCGTCAGGATCAGCTTGTCGTTGCGGGTAAGCCGCAAGTGGTATTCGCTACCCTGATGCTGGATCACCAGCTCACGCTCGCCGTTCAGCAGGAGCTGGCTCGAGATGCGCCGCGTCGCCGGGATGTCGGGAGCAGCGCTTGGCTTGAGGCTGAGCAGGCGAAACGGGCGGACGGGCGCTTCAGCACGTTGAGAAGGTGACAGGACGGGCATCGTCATGATGGAACTCCGCGGTCGGAAGTGGCCATCAGATGATAATGATTCGCATTTGAGTGTCAACACTCTGATTCGCCGCACCAGCTGTTGTTCAATGACCCGACGGGCCTGCGCCCTTCGCCTCCGCTCGTTCCTTGGCGAGGCGTGCCTGCAGCATCGCACGCCCGCTTTCGGCATAAGCGCGGCAGGCGTTAGCGTCGATGAGCGGATTGGGTCTGGTACCGGCATCGCGTCGCGCCACCCTGTCGAGGAAATCACTCTGGTCTGGATGAGGCGTGATCAGGATGTCGCAGGGCAGCGCGGCAATGGCCTCGATCCCGCGGCGATAGTCCTCGACGCGATGCGGATGCGCTGCGTCGTCGGTGAAGTGGTAGCCGTTCGCGCCGTAGGGGTAGAGGCTGTCCGCATAAACCATGTTCACGCAACGACCCGCATCGCACGACTGCCAGGTCCACGTCGTACTGCCCGGCGTATGGCCCGGCGTGTAGTGCGCGGTGATGGCAACGTCGCCTACACGCACCACACCGCCATCGGGCACCAGCGTCACCTTGGCAACTGGCGCAAACAGAGATGCGTCACCGAATTGCGGATCTTCCGGGTCCTTTCCGCCCAACATCAGCGCCTTCGCCCCGGCCTCGCTCGCTTCCACGCGTGCACCGCTGTCACGCGCCAGCGTGGCGATGGCACCGGCATGGTCAAAGTGCGCGTGCGTGTTGAGGATCAGCTTGATATCCGCCACGCGAAAACCCAGCGCTTTGATATTGGCTTCGATCTGCGGCGCATTGCGCTCCATCGGGGCGTCAATCAGCACGAGTCCCTGTGGCGATGCGATAAGAATCGCACTGAGTCCACGCGTGCCCACGTAGTACGAATTGCCGTAGATGCGGAAGGGCTTTTGCGGCTGAGTCCATTCAGGTGATTCGGCAAGCGCGAATGACGTGGATAGTACGGCCAGGCATGTGGAGAGGAGGATGGCGAACGGCTTCATGCAGAGGAATCTCCTTTTCTGACGATGTGTGTCGGCGGTGAGTTTGTTCCGGTGGCCATGCATGGTGACCGCGGAATAGGCGGCGGGAGCGGCCGGGCTCGGCGTTCGGGCGGGCGCAACATGGCTTTATTGAGCAAGCAAGTCCGCGCTACGGATCGGTTCCATGGGGGAGCGCACCCTGTGCGCGACCATCCGGCAGGACGGCCGATTTGCACAGCGCCAGCTGCCCGAAGGGCGAGGGCCAAGGCGGACCCGAGTGAACCGCCAACGACCGTGGTATCGCCGCGATCGCGCACAGGGTGCGGTCCACCAAGTGAAGGCCTCTGCTGCCTAGCGTCCCATCACTGCAGCGCTTCATTGATGCGCTTGAGCACGCCCGCATCCAACTTCGCCACCACCTCCAGCGCCGCCAAATTCTGTTCCAACTGCTCCAGCCGGCTCGCCCCCAGCATCACCGTCGACACGTGCGGATTGACCAGACACCAGGCGATTGACAGCTGCGCCAGCGACACGCCCAGATCGGCGGCGATCGGAGCGAGGCGACGCACCTTGGCGATCTTGTCGCCGCCCTGCTCCAGGATCGCGTCGCGCAACCACTCATAGCCCGGCTGCGCCAAACGCCCATCGGCAGGCACGCCATCGTTGTATTTACCGCTCAGCAATCCCGATGCGAGCGGTGACCAGATCGTGGTGCCCATGCCGAACTTGTCGTAGAGCGGCGCGTATTCCTGCTCCACGCGATCGCGATGCAGCAGGTTGTATTGCGGCTGCTCCATCACCGGTGCGTAAAAATGGTTTTCACGCGCCACCCTGTGCGCTTCCAGAATCGCCTCGGCGGGCCACTCGCTGGTGCCCCAATAGAGCACCTTGCCCTGGCGCACCAGGGTATCCATAGCCGCCACGGTCTCTTCGATCGGCGTGTCAGGATCGGGGCGATGGCAGAAGTACAGATCCAGATGCTCGACGCGCAATCGATGCAAGGCTTGGTGACAGGCTTCAATTACATGCTTGCGCGATAGTCCGCGCTGGGTTGGCAATGGATGTTCGGCGGCGCCAAAGAACACCTTGCTCGACACGCAGTAACTGTCGCGCGGAAAACGCAGGTCGGCGAGTACGTCGCCCATCAGGGTCTCGGCCACGCCATGATTATAGGTTTCGGCATTGTCGAAGAAATTGACGCCGCGATCGTGCGCCAGCGCCAGCAAGTCGCGCGCCAGCGAGCGTCCCACTTGTTTGCCGAAGGTGACCCAGGCGCCAAACGACAGCGCGGACAACTGCAGGCCCGATTTTCCGAGACGTCGATATTGCATGGAGGCACTCCGGTTGAATGGGGATGGACCAGCATGCAAGAGCATGCGGCCTGCGTCCATCTTGGCTGCTGTTGCCCTCGCCTATACGTCACGCCGACGCCCTCCCGGCTACGCTCTCGCGTCTTCGACGTTCAGATCCCATGCTGCGAAGGAATCATGCCATGTCACTCATGAAGGGTTGGGCCGCGCAAGAGGCGGGCAAGCCGCTGGTTCTCGCGGAATTTGATCTCGGGCCGCTCGGCGCTGAGGAGGTGGAAGTGGCCGTGGATTACTGCGGCATATGTCATTCCGACCTGTCCATGATCGACAACGAATGGGGCATGTCGCGCTTTCCGTTCGTACCAGGGCATGAGGTGATTGGTCGCGTCATTGCCGTCGGCTCGCATGCCAAGGGGGTCAAGGTCGGCCAGCGCGTGGGCATCGGCTGGACCGCGGAAAGCTGCATGCATTGCCATCAATGCCTGTCGGGCCACCAGAACCTGTGCCCCGAATCCGTGCCCACCATGGGCGTCCATCACGGGGGCTTTGCCGATAAAGTGCGCGCGCACTGGGCCTGGGTCATTGCGTTGCCGGAGAACATCCACTTGCCCAGCGCCGGCCCGCTGTTCTGCGGCGGCATTACCGTGCTCAAACCCTTCCTCGCCTACAACATCAGCCCCAGCGCCCGCGTCGGCGTGGTCGGCATCGGCGGCCTTGGCCATATGGCGATCAAGTTTGCCAATGCCTGGGGCTGCGAGGTGACAGCCTTTACGTCCACCGCGGCCAAGGAAGGTGAGGCACGCAGTTTCGGCGCACACCACGTGGTCGCCAGTCGCGATGCCGCGGCCATCGGCGCCATCGCCGGCTCGCTGGATCTGCTGTTGGTGACCGTCAATGTGCCCATGGACTGGAATGCGTTCATCGGCACGCTGGCGCCGCGCGGCCGCATGCATGTCGTCGGCGCCGTATTGGAGCCTATTCCCGTATCCGCCTTTGCGTTGATCCTTGGGGAACGCGAGGTCTCCGGCTCACCTACCGGCTCGCCCATCGACATCGCCACCCTGCTCGACTTCGCGGCCCGCCACGACGTGCGTCCACAGGTGGAAATGTTCCCCATGAACGAGGTCAATCAAGCGCTCAAGCATCTTGCCGATGGCAAGGCGCGCTATCGCGTCGTGTTGGAGGCAACAGCGGGCTAGCGCCTGGATTGTGCCCGGGCCGGGCAACGCACTACTCGCCAGAGGCTGGCTCCATGGTTGCTGGCAACCCTGCGCGGCCAGCAGCGCGTTTCGCCGCTCGCGGGCATCGGCATCGATGTCCGCGAGCGGCGAAACGGCACAATCAAACGACTCTTATCGCGATCCCCTGGTCACGCTCAGGGAAGCACATGGACGGCTGTGCGCCCGTCGAGGCCCTCGTCCGCATCTGAACGCCATAGCGCCTTGCGGATCCGGTCGCTCGTTCCCCACGTCTTCAGCGCCGCGAGGACCGCCTCATCCTGGGTGTCCTTCCTCACGTAGAAGTCCAGATAACGGTGGTCCTCGCAGGCAACGTCGCAGTGGAAGCTGGAGAATCCCAAGGCCTGGATCTGGCCGAACTCGTTGAGGATCACCACTGCCGCGTCACCCCCACGGTCATGTGATGGGACGGCCGCAAACAGGAAACGCTTGTCGTCCAGCAGTACGACGTGTTCCGGCGTACCCCCAAGGACCGTGAGCGCCTGTTCGCTCAAGGAACGATTGGAACGGAAGTAGTTGGCTTTCGCGCTGTTCGCGAAGTGTCCCAAAGCCTGGGCAAAGCCGGAGGACTTCACCAGTTCGTTGGCGTTGGGGCACGTCGACGGGTCGATCAACCTGCATGGTCCCGGAGGTAAGCTGCCCGCGGCTGAGGCCAACGATGGCGCGATCAGCACCGCGACCAGACATGCACTCTTGATAAGAAGCCTACGCATAACACCCCCTAGAAGTGAATCGAGAGCCTTGAACCGGCGTCGAGCCGTGCAGCACGCGAGTACTACGCCAGTAACCGCTGACGCCGCCAGATGGCTGCAACGTCAAAGTCCGGAAAATCGTTGTCCCCGATGTCAGCAACCCGGCCCGTGAACGCCTCACGTGGCGCTCCCGCAACCGCAGGATCGAACGCCCAATGTGCTCAAGAAATGACGCATCGGCATGCGTACTGCCGCCATATGGCAGGCAAAAGTCAGTGCGCCACGGACGTCCAAACGCCCCCTGTCCCGGATGGGACAAGATGTAACACTGCTATGCATGACACGTAAAGGCTTTAGGCAGCGAATGCCGCCTATGCAGGAATTATTCCTATGCTGCGCCTGCGCTGGCCTGCAGCACAGGGCACACACGTTCGATGAAGCTCGGGCTGGGCCCGCCACCGTCGGTGGAATGGGGCGCCCATCGTGCCACCCGAGCTCAGGCGCGCGTTAAAGCCGGCACTACCGCCAGCACGATGGCGGCAAACACGCCAGCCACGACATCATCCACCATCACACCGAGGCCTCCCTTGAGGCGTCGATCCAGCCAACCAATCGGCCAGGGTTTCCAGACATCGAACAGACGAAACAGGGCGAAGCCGATCACGACACTCCACCAAGGCGCCAGCAGCGCTGGAATCAGGGCGATCCACAAACCGACGAATTCGTCCCACACGATGCTGCGGTGATCGTCGACACCGAGCGCGCGCCCCGCGAGGCTGCAAGCCCATACGCCGATGGAGAACGCCACCAACAAGGTGAACATGTAGAGCTGCAACGGCAGGGACCGCAACAGCAGCCAGGGCAGGATGGCCGCCAATGAGCCGAAGGTGCCTTGCGCCACCGGCGCCAGCCCGGAGCCGAAACCGCAAGCGAGCCAGCCCGCCGGCGTGGCGAGCAGGCGTCGACGTTGCTCGGAGGTGAGGTTCTTCTTGTCGCTCATGCGGCGAAATGATCCCAGCCGCGGCGTGTCACTTCCAGCCATTGGCCATGTTCGTCACGCACCCGCACACCAGGGCTTTCGACCATGCGGCCGATACGTGTTGCGCCACAGCCCATGCGTGCCAGATCCGTCTGCACTTCGGCCACCCGCGCAGGTGGCACCGTAAAGCACAGCTCGTAGTCGTCGCCGCCGCTCAGGGCGAAGTCGCGTGCGGCGATATCGTCAAATGCACCAAGCAGCATGGACGAGCGCGGCAGCAAGGCTGCATCAATCTCCGCCCCGAGCCCGCTCGCTGCGCAGAGATGGCCGAGGTCGGCCAGCAGGCCATCGGAAATATCGATGCAGGCGCTGGCCCGCTCACGCAGGGCGAGGCCTGCGGCCAGCCGTGGCGTGGGGCGGTTCAGGCGTTCAATCAGATAGGCTGCACGTCCGTTGCCTTCGTCGATACGGGCGCCCTGCTGCAACAACTGCAGACCGGCGGCGGCATCGCCCAAGGTACCTGTCACCAGCACCACGTCACCTGCGCGCGCACCGGCGCGCGTCAACGCCTTGCCCGGCGGCACGAAGCCATGCACGGCGACGCTTACCGACAGCGTGCCGCGCGTCGTGTCGCCGCCGATCAGGGCCAGCCGGTGTGGCTGCGCCAGCAAGGCGAAACCTTCGGCGAAGCCGTCAATGAAATGCCGGACCTGTTCGGGCGCTTGCGTTGGCAAGGTGAGCGCAAGCAGCGCCCATGCAGGGCTCGCCCCCATGGCGGCGAGATCGGACAGGTTCACCGCCAATGATTTCCAGCCGATATCGGCCGGCACCGTGCCCTGCGGGAAATGCACGCCCTCGACCAGGGTGTCGATCGCGATGGCGATCTCCTGCCCTGGCGGCGGCGCCACCAGGGCAGCGTCGTCGCCAATACCCAGGCGAACGTCTTCGCGGCCTTGCGCAGTGCGTTCGCGAATGCGACCGATCAGTTGGAATTCCATGCGTGCGGCGACCTTGGATCAGTCAGCAGGAGAACATCTGGCCGCCGCCAGTGCAAGCCAGCATGGAACAAACGCAGGGTTTGGCCGTGCGATCACTTCAACGCAGCCGAGTTAGGCGCAAGCAGCGCAGCGCTGTCCTAGCGGGAGAACACCAGGGTGGGACTGCCGTGATAGGTGGTTTCCTGCCACCGTTGAAAGCCGGCTTTCTCAGCCACGCGAATCGACGGCAGGTTCTCCGGGGCAATGATGCAGACCGCGCGCAGCGCGCCGACATGCTGATCGCCCCAGGCGGTGACAGCGGCGACGGCTTCACTTGCATAGCCCCTGCCATGCGCCGATGGGGCCAGCACCCAGCCAAACTCCAGCATGCCGTCCAACGAAGGCAGCAGATCACGTTTGAGATCTGCATAGCCGATGTCGCCGATGTAGCGGCCGCTGTGCTTTTCCTCGACGGCCCAGTAGCCGTAGCCCAGCAGGCTCCACATGCCGGCGTACTGCAGCAGCCGCCTCCACACTTCTTCGGCGGTAAACGGACGGCCACCGATATAGCGGGTGACCTGTGGATCAGACCAGATCGCCGTGCAGGCCGCATGATCATCGGCCCGATGCGCACGCAGCCGCAGCCGCTCGGTTTCGAGCACGGGCACCGGACTTTCGACCAACCGCCCGTGGGGGCCAGTCATCAGCCGCGCTTCTCGGTGGCACGCAGGGTGCCGGCCAGCTTGTCGAGCACGCCGTTGACGTAGCTATGGCCGTGGTCGGCGCCAAAGCGCTTGGTCACTTCGATGGCCTCGTTAATGATCACGCGATACGGCACGTCCGGGCGGTACTTCAACTCGTAGGCGGCCAGGCGCAGCGCCGCGCGCTCGATCGGGTCGATCTGGCCAACGTCACGGTCCACGAAGGGCTTCAGGCTGATATCGATGGCGTCGATGTTGCGCTCCACCCCGTGCAGCAGATCCTCGAAGTATTCGAGATCGGCCACTTCCATGTCCTGCTCGTGGCGGAACTGATCGATCACCGCGTTCATGTGGCTGCCGCTGAGCTGCCACGCGTACAGCGCCTGCAGTGCGCGCCGGCGGGCGCGCGAGCGGGCGGCGAGATCGATGCCTTCGGGACGACTCATCACAGCTTCCCGTACAGGTTGACCATCTCGAGCGCGGCCAGCGCCGCATCGGCGCCCTTGTTACCGGCCTTGGTGCCGGAACGCTCGATGGCCTGCTCGATGCTGTCGGTGGTTAATACGCCAAACGCCACCGGCACGCCGGAAGCATACGCCGCCTGGGCCAGGCCCTTGGCGCATTCGCCGGCGACAAAGTCAAAATGCGGGGTGGAACCACGGATCACCGCGCCCAGCGCGATCACCGCGGCGTATTTGCCGGAGTTGGCGAGCTTATGGGCCGCCAGCGCGATTTCCCAGGCGCCGGGCACGCGGATCAGCTCGATCGCGTCGTCCTTCACGCCATGGCGCACCAGCACGTCACGCGCGCCGGCCACCAGGGGCTCGACGACAAAACCGTTGAAACGGCCGGCGACAATGGCAAAACGGCCTTTGGGCGTGGCGAAATCGCCTTCGATGGTCTTCATGGGGTGCGCTTCCTGAGGGCTCGGTGGCCCATGCGGGCCGGCTATTTTACGGGATTTGGGGCAACTTGCCCGGATCGGGCCGGGAAACCGCCCGAGAAAGGTGGGGATGACCGGAAAACTGCAGGTTGGCCTGCCCGTTCGCCACCTGCAGCCGGGCCGGCACGCCGAATGGCAAGGTGAACTTGTCCGGCTCGTGGCCGAACGGCAGGCCCCGTACCACCGGCACCCGTGCCACGCGGCTGATCTGCTCGAACGCTGCGTCGACGTCGTAGCCATTGTCGTAGCTATGCGGCCGACATTGGCTGAAATGGCCTAGCACCAGCGCGCGCTGGCGATCCAGTACGCCGGAGAGATGCAGCTGATACAGCAGACGCTCGATCCGGAACGGCGGTTCGCCCACGTCCTCGACGAACAGGATGCCGCCGTCGATGCGCGGGAAGTACGGCGTACCGAGCAGGCTGCACAGCATGGCGAGATTGCCGCCCCACAGAGGGCCGTGGACGTCCAGCTCCGTGGTGGTTCCGGTGCGCCAGCTCGCCGTCACCTCGGGCTCGCTGAGCGCGCGCCAGAAGTGTTCCCACATCAGCGGGTTCAAGGTCGGTGCCCCGAAGTCCGGCCCGAGCATGGGTCCGCCGAAGGTGCTGAGGCCGCTTTTCGCGTACAAGGCCATCTGGATCGCCGTGAAATCGCTGTGCCCGACCAGCAGCGTGTTCGACCCATCGAGCCGTTCGCGCAGCGCGCCGTAGTGGATGTGTTCAAGCAGCCGCGTGGCCCCGTAGCCGCCGCGGACGGCCAGCACGATATCGGGCAAGGACGGATGGATGGCCAAGGCGTTGAGATCCGCCACACGTTCGATATCGCTACCGGCGTAGCGGTGTTCGACGCGGTCGAGCACGTCCAGTCCATCCACCGTGCAACCGGCGGCGCGCAGACGCGCCGCGCCCCGCGTCATGGCGTCACGGTCATGCGGGTAGCCGGAGGGAGCGATCAGCTGGAATCGGGTCATGGCGGCGTCTGGTCTGGAGATGGGTCTGGAGTATGTGCTCAGAGAACTGGCGCCAGGAGGGCGCGCGTGGGCGAAAACCCTGCACCGCCTTCACACCGCCCCTCACCGTCATCCCAGCGAAAGCTGGGGTCCAGCGACTTTAAGCTTTAAGGCACTGGATCCCAGCATTCGCTGGGATGACGGAAGGGATGCGTGGCGGGGCGACGTATCCCCTCAAACGTACTCCACCACCTCAAGCCCAAAGCCGCCCAGACCGACCATCTTGCGCGGTGTACCCAGCACGCGCAGCTGGCAGATCCCCAGGTCGGCCAGGATCTGCGCACCAAGGCCGAGCTGACGCCACTCCTGCTGCTGCACTTCTTCCGGTGCCTGGGTCACGGGCTGGCGATTGAGGCGGCGCAGCAAGGCGTCCGCGGTGTCCGCACCGGAAAGCACCAACAACGCACCACGGCCTTCATCGGCAATCCGGCGCAGCCCTGACGTCACAGTAAGGCCAAGATCGTCGCGCTGCAGATGCAGCACGTCCGAGAGCGTATTGCGCACATGTACGCGGGTCAGCACCGGCGCGCCGTCATTCACCGTGCCGCGAACCAGGGCGAAATGCAGGCCGTGATGGATGGCGTCGCGATAAGCCACCAGGCGGAACGGGCCGAACTCGGTCTGCACGTCTTCTTCGTAGACGCGCTCGACGGTCTTTTCAGTTTCCAGGCGATAACGGATCAGGTCGGCGATGGTGCCGATCTTCAAGCCGTGCTTCCTGGCGAAAATTTCCAGCTCGGGGCGACGCGCCATCGAGCCATCTTCATGCAGGATCTCGATCAGCACCGCCGAAGGCTCGAGCCCGGCCAACGCCGCGAGATCGCAGCCCGCCTCGGTATGGCCTGCCCGCGTGAGCACACCACCGGGCTGGGCAGTGAGCGGAAAGATATGGCCGGGCTGCGAGAGGTCCTGCGGTTTCGCATCCGACTTCACTGCCACCTGGATCGTGCGTGCGCGATCGTGTGCGGAGATGCCGGTAGTGACGCCTTCGGCGGCTTCGATCGAGACGGTGAAATTGGTCTGGTAGGGCGAGGTGTTGTCGATGACCATGGGCTTGAGGCCCAACTGGCGCGTGCGCTGCTCGGTCAGCGTCAGGCAGACCAGGCCACGGGCTTCGCGCACCATGAAGTTGATGTCCTCGGGCCGCACCATCTGCGCTGCCATGATCAGGTCGCCTTCGTTCTCGCGATCCTCATCGTCGAGAATCACGACCATGCGGCCGGCGCGGATGTCTTCGAGGATTTCGGGGATGGTATTAAAGCTCATGGCGATTCCTTGGAATGTAGTACTTACTCCCTCCCCCGCCTGCAGGGGGAGGGGTTGGAGATCTCACGCAAAACCGTGCTGCTTGAGAAACGCCTCGTCGAGCTTCGGCGCATCACCGCTCCCAATCAGTCGCTCGATATAGCGCGCCACCACATCCACCTCGATGTTCACCGCGTCGCCCACGCGACGCGCGTGAAACGCGGTGTGTTCAACCGTATGGGGAATCAGGTTGACGCCGAAGCGATGGCCGGTCACTTCGTTGACGGTCAGGCTGGTGCCATCGATGCAGATCGAACCCTTGGCGGCGATATAGCGCGACAGCGCGGCCGGCACTTCAAACGTCCAGCGCAGCGAGCGCCCATCTGGCGTGATCGATACGACTTTGCCCAAACCATCGACATGGCCGGACACCAGATGGCCACCCAAACGATCGGCCAGGCGCAAGGCCTTTTCGAGATTGACCGGGTCGCCAGCTTTCAGTTTGCCCAGCGTGGTGAGCGACAGCGTCTCGTTGGAGACGTCCGCGCCGAAGCCTTGCGATTCCAGCGTCACGGCAGTCAGGCACACACCGGACACGGCGATGCTGTCGCCCAGCTGCACATCGGCAAGGTCAAGGTCGGCGGTATCGACATGCAGTCGCACGTCACCGCCACGCGGTTCGAGCCGCGCAATGCGGCCCACGGTCTGGATGATCCCGGTGAACATCAGCACACCTCCTTGGCGAAGGTGGCGACCGAACGGCAACGAAGCCGGTTGTAACGATGCTTGGACATGAAACGTTTCCCGCGTGGATAGCATGCGAAAAACGCCCCAAGGCGTCTGGCAGGCACGCGCCCGCGAGGGTGTGCGCCGTACCGTCTTCTCTCATCCGGACTTTCTGGAGGCTGTCGCCAGCTTCCAACCGTCGGCTCCGGATTTTGACCGGATCTGCTGACCTTCCGGCAGGACCGGAAGCGCTCGCGGGCTCGTACCTGTGACCTATCGGGTCTTGGGTACCTACCGCCGGTGGGGAGTCTCACCCCGCCCTGAAGACGTCGTTGTGATTTTGCCGGCGAACCGGCCGGGCCAGTCTACCACCTTCCCCGAAGGCGCCCTGCGCGAGATCGTGCATGCAGGTGAACAATCTGTCCGGCCAGCGGCTTGCGCGGGCTACGCCCCTATGGGTTGCCCCGCCTGGCGGCGATAGTCCCTCAACACCTGATCCATCACCCAGCTCGTGCGCGCGCCGCTTTCCGCCGTGGACGGACAGGCGCCCGCCTGACCAGTCAGCTCGGCCACGATGGTTTCCACCAGCGGCTGCTGGATATGCAGCGGATTGTTGATGCGCAGTTCCTTGGCACCCTCGGCATTCTCGACCCGGATGGGGCCGTCGCCAAAGGTGGCGAAGCTGATGCGGCCGCGATCACCGATCACTTCGATCTGATCGTGATGCTTGTAGCTGCCGAAATGCCACAAGCCGGTACCAAGCATGCCGTTGCCGAAGGCAAATGATATCGCCACGGTATCCTCCACCGGATAGGCGCCGAGCTGATTGCTCGCCTGGCCGCTGGCCGAAACGATGGGGCCAAACAGCCAGTCCAGGATATCCAGCGTGTGGCAGCCGATATCCATGAAGATGCCGCCACCGGAAATCTCCGGCCGCACATGCCAGGGCAGGTTCTTGGGATCGTGGTAGCGCGGATGATGCGGCTCATGCAACACGGTGTTGACGATGCGCGGCTTGCCGATGACCTGCTGATCGAAGATCAGCTCGCGTACCTTCAGGAAACGTGGCAGGCCACGGCGATAGTAGGCTACGAAGACGGGCACGTTCGCCTCGCGACCGGCATGGATGATCGCATCACATTCGGCGGCATCCATGGCCATGGGCTTTTCCACATACACCGGCTTGCCCGCGGCGATGCTCATCAGCGCGTATTGCTTGTGTGTCGACGGCGGCGTTGCCACGTAGACGGCATTGACCTCCGGGTCGGCAATCAACGCGGCGGCATCGTCGTACCAGCGCGCCACGCCATGGCGCTGCGCATAGTCGCGCGCCTTGTCGCCATCGCGGCGCATCACCGCTACCAGCGAGGAATTTGGTGTCTTGCTGAAAGCAGGCCCGCTCTTCACCTCGGTGACGTTGCCGCAACCGATGATGCCCCAGCGAATCGATGGCGTCGTCATGTGGTCTTGAACTCCTTGCCGAGAAACTGCTGGTGATAGGCGTGGAACATATTCACTTCCGGATGCTTCGCGCGCTCAACCAGATGAATACGCAAGGCCTCGCGCACGTTCGGTTCCAACGATGACAGATAGTCCAGCGTGTATTCGCTGTGATCGAGCACGCCGAAGTGGCAGGTCGGCGGGCGCGTACTGGAATGGAAGCCGAGATGGATGGTGATGCGCCGGTCCTTGAGCACGCCGCCGTAACCGCGATGGACCGCATAGTTGTTGTAGAACACCGCCTCGCCCGGCTGCACCACGATTTGCATGCCGCCGCTCAGTTCGGCGGCGTCCACCGGCGCCATCTTCTCCGTATTGCCGAAGATCGCACGCTCCTCCGCATTGAGCTGGCGACGGTGACTGCCCGGCACGATCCACAGGCAGCCATCCACGGTCAGCGGCATATTCATCTGCACGTAGTTGTAGGCGTAGTCGTCACTGAACCAATTCAGGTCGACCAGCTCATCGGGGACCTGCAGCACATCGCGATGCCAGCCCTGCCGGTAATCGATACCCGCGTCGCCGTAGAACAGCGAAGCACCATCAACGACGATGCTGTCACCGAGCAGATCACGGCATACGGCGAGAATGTCCGGATGACAGATGATGTCCTGGATGCCGCGAATGGCCTTGCCGGGTTGGAGGAATTGCAGGTTGCTCATACGCTGGGAATCGCCCCGTTCGCGGCGCGACGCTTCGATGGCGGCCACGTATCGGGCGACGCTGGCGGCATCCAGAATCTTGCGAATCAGATAACCCTGCTCGCGAAACGACGCGCGCTCCGACTCCGTCAATACGCTCGCCTGCGGGAACTGCGGCTGTGCCATGCCTGATACCTTTGGTCTCGAATTCTAAAAAAACGTTGCGCCTATGCGACTGGTCGCAATAGCAAACGCAGATCATCACCAACGGCGCGGCGATCGATCGTCTGCAGCTTCCAGCGCGATGCCATATCCGTCAGCGAAGGCAGATTCAGCAGCGGCCGCGCCATGTCGCCAAGCAGCAAGGGCGCCACGTAAATCAACAGCTCGTCGACCAGGCCCGCGGCGAAAAATGCGCCACACAAGGTGGGACCGGCTTCCACATGCACTTCGCTGCAATGGCGGCGTGCGAGCACGCCAAGCACGGCCGACAAATCCAGCGCACCGCCCTGCTCGGCTACCGCCGCATGTTCAGTCGCCTTGAAGCGCTCGTCGCTCGCCTTGGCATGCTCGCCGTGAAGCATCAGGGTCGGCGCGGCACCGTCCAGCACATGGCTACCCGCAGGCGTACGCAGCTGGCGATCAAGTACAACGCGCAACGGTGGCGCAAACGCCTCTCCTGCAGGCAGGCGCACATTCAATCGTGGATTGTCCGCCAGCACCGTGCCGGAACCGGTCAGGATCGCCGAGCTACGGGCGCGCCAGCGCTGCACATCGGCACGCGCCGCTTCGCCGGTAATCCACTTCGACTCGCCATCGGCAAGCGCGGTGCGCCCATCCAGACTCATGGCGAGCTTTACCCGTACCCAGGGGCGCCCACGCTCGATGCGGCTGAAGAAGCCGATATTGAGTTCGCGTGCGCGCTCGCGCATCAGCCCCGCCTCGACCACGATACCGGCATCGCGCAGCTTGCCTATGCCACGGCCGGCGACTTGCGGAAACGGGTCCTCGGCGGCAATCACCACACGCGCCACGCCAGCGGCGATCAGCGCATCAGCACAGGGCGGTGTGCGGCCATGATGTGCGCAAGGTTCCAATGTGACGTAGGCCGTCGCGCCAAGTGCCCGCTCGCCGGCCTCGCGGAGTGCGAACACTTCCGCATGGGGTTCGCCAGTGCGTTGATGAAAGCCCGCGCCAACCACCTGTTCACCATGCGCGATCACACAACCGACGCGTGGGTTGGGCTGGGTGGTGAACAGGCCGCGCTCGGCCACGCGCAGGGCCTGCGCCATGTGGGTGTGGTCGAGGGCAGTGAAGGTGGACGTCATTACCGAGCCGTTTCGCAGTGCGGTGGCGTCAGTCTATGCGAAGTGGTGACTTTTACTTCCTCTCCCCTCCGGGGAGAGGATTGAGGTGAGGGGTGGGTGCTCGCCGGATCGTATCAACGAAAGCCCGCTCTGGCTCAACGCTTCCGCAAGATTGCCCCCTCACCCCAGCCCTCTCCCCTTTGGGGAGAGGGAGAAGTGTCACGACTTCTTGCGCCGCGCGACACTCTCGCCCAAGAGCGAAAGCTGCAACGCCTCCAGGTCCGGCAAGTCGCGCTCCAGCTTCTCGATTTCCTCGCGGAACGCCTGCACGTCCTCGAACTTGCGATAAACGGAGGCGAAGCGCACATAAGCCACCTGGTCGAGCTTCTTCAGCTCACGCATCACCAGCTCGCCGACCTGCCGCGACGGCACTTCGCGCTCGCCGCAACGGCACAGGTCGTTGACGATCTCGCGCACGGCGGCATCCACCGAATGGGTCGGCACGGGCCGCTTTTGCAGGGCGCGCTCGAAGCTCACACGCAACTTGCGCTCGTCGAACGGCTCGCGGCGCTCGCCGCTCTTGACGATGGTGGGCAGCTTCAGCTCCGCCGTTTCGAACGTATTGAAGCGTTCACTGCACTTGGGACACTCGCGGCGGCGACGCACCGTGGCACCGTCTTCGGCAAGACGAGAGTCGATGACTCGCGTGTCTTCGTGCTGGCAGAAAGGGCAATGCATGGGTCAGGAGTGAGTATGCAGGAGTGGGAAAGGCGTGACCATGTCTGTGCTCTTTTCCCGCTCCTGTCTGCTCATGCCAGGCCTCAGCCGTAAACCGGGAACTTGTGGCACTGCGCCGTGACCTGCTCGCGTACGCGGGCGATCACCGCCTCGTCGTGCGGAGCGTCCAGCACGTCGCAGATCCACTGGGTCAGCTCGACCACGTCCGCTTCCTGGTAGCCGCGCGTGGTGATGGCAGGCGTGCCTACGCGCAGGCCCGACGTGACGAAAGGCTTGCGGGGGTCGTTCGGCACGGCGTTCTTGTTGACCGTGATGTGGGCCTTGCCCAACGCTTCTTCTGCGTCCTTGCCGGTGATGTCGCGGCCGATCATGTCGACCAGCATCAGGTGGTTCTCGGTGCCGCCGGACACGATCTTGTAGCCGCGCTCGATAAAGGTCTTGGCCATGGCCTTGGCGTTCTTCACTACCTGTTCCTGGTAGGTCTTGAACGACGGCTCCAGCGCTTCCTTGAAGGCGACCGCCTTGGCGGCGATCACATGCATCAACGGGCCGCCCTGGATGCCCGGGAACACGATCGACTGCAGCTTTTTCTCGATCTCTTCGCCCGCGTCCTTAGCCACGATGATGCCGCCGCGCGGACCGCGCAGCGTCTTGTGCGTGGTGGAGGTCACCACGTGAGCGTGCGGCACCGGGTTCGGGTACACGCCCGCGGCGACCAGGCCTGCGACGTGCGCCATATCCACGAACAGATACGCACCCACCTTGTCGGCGATGGCGCGGAAACGGGCCCAATCCATCACCTGCGAGTAGGCACTGAAACCGGCCACGACCATCTTCGGCTTGTGCTCGACGGCAAGGCGCTCGATTTCGTCGTAGTCGACCAGGCCCTGCTCGTTGACGCCATACTGCACTGCGTTGAACAGCTTGCCGGAGATGTTGACCTTGGCGCCGTGGGTGAGGTGGCCGCCGTGGGCCAGGCTCATGCCCAGGATGGTGTCACCCGGCTGCAGCAGCGCGAGGTAGACCGCCTGGTTCGCCTGCGAGCCGGAGTGCGGCTGCACGTTCGCGTAAGTGGCGCCGAACAGCTGCTTGAGGCGATCGATGGCCAGACGCTCGGCGATGTCGACGTATTCGCAGCCGCCGTAGTAACGCTTGCCCGGGTAACCCTCGGCGTACTTGTTGGTCAGCACGCTGCCCTGCGCTTCCATCACGCGCGGGCTGGCGTAGTTCTCGGAAGCGATCAGTTCGACGTGATCTTCCTGGCGACGCGCTTCGTCAGCCATGGCCTGGGCCAGTTCATTGTCATAACCGGCGATCGTCTCGTGCTTCGGGAACATCCTGACCTCATGGTGTGGCAAGCGGGTTCGAACGAGAAAGTGTAGCTGTCAAGGGGCTTGCCGGCCACCTCGAACGGTGGGCCCACCCCCCGGTGCGGCCCCGTGCCGGGGGTGCACGGCGTCGTTGCGCCGTCCGAAACGGCACGCCACCCAGGGTGACGCCCCGTCCCCTGGGGTAAGGCGGTTGGGAAAGGGAAACGAGGCCGCGGCACATGGCAATCGCATCGCCCGAGCGCATCATGCGCCGTTGCCTCCCACGGAGCTCTCCCCATGCAGCAACGCACCCTCGGCAAGCACGGCCCCCAGGTCTCCGCCCTCGGCCTCGGCTGCATGGGCATGTCCGGCATGTACGGCGCCGCCGACCGCAGCGAAGGCATCGCCACCATCCATGCCGCGCTCGATGCCGGCGTCGATCTGCTCGATACCGGCGATTTCTACGGCATGGGTCACAACGAGCTGTTGATCGGCGATGCGCTGGTCGGACGCCCGCGCGACAGCTATCGACTTAGCGTGAAGTTCGGCGCCCAGCGCGGCCCCGCCGGCGACTGGCTGGGCTACGACGCGCGCCCTGCCGCGGTGAAGACGGCTCTCGCCTATACGCTACAGCGCCTGCGCACCGACTACGTCGACATCTATCGCCCTGCTCGGTTGGACCCCAAGGTGCCGATCGAAGAGACCGTGGGCGCCATCGCCGACCTGGTCAAAGCCGGCTACGTGCGCCATCTGGGACTGTCCGAAGTGGGTGCCGATACGATCCGGCGCGCTCATTCGGTGATGCCGGTGGCCGACCTGCAGATCGAGTACTCACTGATCTCGCGTGGCATCGAGACGGCGATCCTGCCTACGTGTCGCGAGCTGGGCATCGGCGTCACCGCCTATGGCGTGCTCTCGCGCGGACTGATCAGTGGCCATTGGTCCAGGGACCAGGCCACGGACGCACGCGATTTCCGCCAGCACAGCCCGCGCTTCCAGGGCGACAACCTCGCGCACAACCTCGGCCTGGTCGAACTGCTGCGCGAGCTGGCCAAGGCACGCGGCGTCAGCGTGGCCCAGTTGGCGATCGCCTGGGTGCTGGCGCGCGGCGGAGACATCGTTCCTCTGATCGGTGCGCGTACCCGAGCACGCCTGACCGAAGCGCTGGGAGCGCTGGATATCCGCCTTGGCGCCGATGATCTGGCCGCCATCGAGCGCGCCATCCCGCCCGGCGCGGCCGCCGGCGAGCGCTACAACACGCAGGGCATGGCATCGCTCGATAGCGAGCGCTGAGCCGCCGCACCGTGACCGGGTGGCGCCGACCGCCCGTGGCATCAGCTGTCACCGGGATCGCCCCACAAGCCGCTATAATGAGTGGTTTACACCCACTCTGAATGCACCGCCTGCCCTCCTCGGCCGGCGTCGTGCACGCCGCCGGAGGCTCCATGCAATACATCTACACCATGAACGGGGTGAGCAAGATCGTCCCCCCGAAGCGCCAGATCATCAAGGACATCTCGCTCAGCTTCTTCCCCGGCGCCAAGATCGGCCTGCTGGGCCTGAACGGCGCGGGCAAGTCGACGGTGCTGAAGATCATGGCCGGCGTGGACAAGGACTTCCAGGGCGAAGCCCGCCCGCAGCCGGGCATCAAGGTCGGCTACCTGGCCCAGGAACCGCAGCTCGATCCCGAAAAGACCGTGCGTGAAGCGGTCGAGGAAGGCGTGTCGGTGATCCTCGATGCGCAGAAGCGTCTGGACGAGGTCTACGCCGCCTACGGTGAGGAAGGCGCCGACTTCGACAAACTGGCCAAGGAGCAGCAGGAGCTGGAAAGCATCCTGGCGGTGAACGACGCCCACGCGCTGGAGCGCCAGCTCGAAGTGGCGGCCGACGCCCTGCGCCTGCCGCCGTGGGACGCGAAGATCGGCCCGCTGTCCGGTGGCGAGAAGCGCCGCGTGGCGCTGTGCCGCCTGCTGCTGTCCAAGCCGGACATGCTGCTGCTCGACGAACCGACCAACCATCTGGACGCCGAGTCCGTCGACTGGCTGGAGCAGTTCCTGCAGGACTACCCCGGCACCGTGGTGGCGGTGACGCATGATCGCTACTTCCTCGAGCACGCCGCCGAGTGGATTCTCGAGCTCGACCGCGGCCGCGGCATTCCCTGGAAGGGCAACTACACCGACTGGCTGGAACAGAAGAGCGAGCGCCTAGCCCGCGAAGAAGCCGCCGAAAAGGGCCGCCAGAAGGCTCTTGCACGCGAGCTGGAGTGGGTGCGTTCGGCCGCCAAGGGCCGTCAGTCCAAGGGCAAGGCGCGTATCAACCGCTTCGAGGAACTGAACTCGGTCGAGTACCAGAAGCGCAACGAAACCAACGAACTCTACATCCCGCCGGGCGAGCGCCTGGGCCAGGAAGTGATCGAGTTCAAGAACGTGTCGAAGTCGTTCGGCGATCGCCTGCTGATCGACGACCTGTCGATGAAGATTCCGCCGGGCGCCATCGTCGGCGTGATCGGTCCGAACGGCGCCGGCAAGTCCACCCTGTTCAAGCTGATCACCGGCCAGGAAACGGCGGACCAGGGCGAAGTGAAGCTCGGCCACACCGTGCAGCTGGCCTATGTCGACCAGTCGCGCGACAGCCTCGATCCGAACAAGAACGTGTGGCAGGAAGTTTCCGACGGCGCCGACATCATCACCATCGGTCGCTACGAACTGCAGTCACGCGCGTACATCGGTCGCTTCAACTTCAAGGGCACCGACCAGCAGAAGCTCGTTGGCAGCCTGTCGGGTGGTGAGCGCGGTCGCCTGCATCTGGCCAAGACCCTGATGCAGGGCGGCAACGTGTTGCTGCTCGACGAACCGTCGAACGATCTGGACGTCGAAACGCTGCGCGCGCTGGAAGACGCGATGCTGGAATTCCCGGGTTGCGCGATGGTGATCTCGCATGACCGCTGGTTCCTCGATCGCATCGCCACGCACATCATCGCGTTCGAAGGCGACTCGCACGTCGAGTTCTTCCCCGGCAACTACAACGAATACGAAGCGGACAAGAAGCGCCGCCTCGGCGACGAAGCGGCCAGGCCGCATCGCGTGAAGTACAAGAAGCTGGCGTAAGGCCGCTCTTCCCCCTCTCCCCGTTGGGGAGAGGGTTGGGGTGAGGGGTCACGACTGGCCCCTGTCCTCCATAGAACCGCACCATCTTTTAGCGATACGGCAAGATTGTCCCCTCACCCTGCCTTCTCCCCGGAGGGGAGAGGGACAAAGCCGCGAGGAGACCCCGATGCACTTCATGCAATCCCTGCAACAGGCATGGACCCGCAACAACTCATTGGTCTGCGTCGGCCTCGATCCTGAACCCGCAAAGTTTCCGGCGCATTTACAAGGCTCCGCCGACGCCGTGTTCGAGTTCTGCCGCGCCATCGTCGACGCCACGGCCGACCTGGTGTGCTCGTACAAGCCGCAGATCGCGCATTTCGCCGCGTTACGCGCGGAAGATGCGCTAGAGCGCTTGATCGCGCACATCCACGCCAGGCATCCCGGCGTGCCGGTGATCCTCGACGCCAAGCGCGGTGATATCGGCAGTACCGCCCAGCATTACGCCACCGAAGCATTTGAACGTTATGGCGCCGATGCGGTGACGCTCAACCCGTATCTCGGCCGCGATTCCATCCAGCCCTTTCTCAATCGCGCCGACAAAGGCGTGATCCTGCTGTGCCACACGTCCAATCCAGGTGCCGCCGACCTGCAGGACCTGAAGGTCACTGACGAGGACGGCAACACGCTGCCGCTCTATCAACACGTGGCAAAGATCATTGCCAACGATTGGAACGGCAATCGGAACTGCGCGCTGGTTACCGGCGCAACATGGCCCGAGCAGTTGCGGGAAGTGCGCGCCCTGGTCGGCGACATGCCGCTGCTGGTTCCCGGCATCGGCGCGCAAGGCGGTGATGTGGAAGCCGTGGTGCGCAATGGTCGCAGTGCTGACGGTACGGGCCTGCTGATCAGCTCGTCCCGCGCGATTCTCTACGCCGGCAACGGCGAAGATTTCGCCCAGGCCGCACGCGCTGCCACGCTGGAACTGCGCGATAGCATCAATCGCTATCGCTGAACGAACCAAGCCCGGTTACGCCGGGCTCAGTCCGTTGCACTCGCCGGCTGTATCGCTTGCTGCCGTGGCACGGAAGACGAGAGCAGCCTCGTGCGCAAACGGCGCTCCGCTGGGGTGGAGATGAAACGCGCCACCATCGCGCCCAGCAGCCAACACAGCGGCAGCACAGGCAGGTACCACAGGAAGCCGAGCAGCGGATCGCCGCCCGTCGCCTTGTATGCACGCACGATCGCGAACACCACGAACATGTGGGTGAGATAGATCTCGTAGCTGAGCTGGCCCCATCGACGCAGCCAACCCAGGCCCCGCAGCGCCGGCAAGTCCTGCCGCCATTGGCAGGCGACCACCAGGCTCAGCGACGACAAGGTCAGTACCAGCATGGAACCGTCGTGCAAAAGCGGCCACAGCCAGTGCTCGGCCAGCAAGACCGCGAGCAGTCCAACGACGCCGATCCACTGCACAGCTCTCGCCACAACCGCTGACGGCGCGGGCCAACGTGACGTCAACAGCGCACCGATTACGCCCGTCGCGATCGCTGCCATGCCCGGCAGATAAGCCTTCTCCTGCCAGATCTCGTTGCCTTCGAGCGCTGCACGCGTGAACGGCAGCGACAGCGCCAATACCGCGAGCATCGGCACGAGTAGCCAGGCGCGCCTTGTCAGCAGGCACACGATGGGGAAACCGATGTAGAACACTTCCTCGATCGACAACGACCACAACACATCCCAGTTGCCCGGCAGGTAACCCGTCACGCCTTCGTACCAGTTCAAATGGAAACCCAATGCAGCCACGATGGCACGCGGCAGCGACTGCCCTTCGCGCTTGATCGCGTAGTCGTCCACGCCCAGCAAGTGCAAGACACTGAGCACGGCCACCAGCAACAGGAGGCAGGGCGCAATGCGCGAAAAGCGCCGGGCGTAAAACGCGCGCAGATCGATCTGTGCCAGCGAGCCACTGCGGCGAAGCGCGTGGCTGGTGATCAGGAAGCCTGAAATGACGAAGAACACGAAAACGGCCTCATAGCCGTTGTAGTTCAACGCACTCAGCAACCGTGTCGGCAAGACATCCGCGAGCAGGCTTTTCTTGAGCGGAATGCGCAGGCCGATGTGATGCAGCACGACCAGCAGGATGGAAATGCCGCGCAGCAGATCGATGCCGTGGTTGCGCGTATTCGTCGCGGCATTGCTCTGCATGATGCTCATCAACCCGGCTAATCCATGATTAAGTCGAACGACATGCGCGAAGTTGCTGCCGGCCGGGTTCGCCGTAGCGAGGCATTCCCGTTCAATGCTGCCAGGCCTGCCGGCTCAGAGCCCCAACGCTGAGCTTGCCGTAACTTCAGTGCGCGCCAGCGGAGGCTGGCACTGCGGCCGGCAGATCATCAATCATCTGCCGCGCCAGCCCTTCGTAGTTGTAGTCGAAGTGGTGGTCGCCGGTCTTCTCGTAGACCTTGATCCAGGACGGCAGGCCAGGATCGGCGCAGATGGTGTCGTCCTTGTCCTTGATGCCGTAGTAGCACACCACCGGCGGGTGGCCATTCAACGCCAGCAGCGGCGGCTTCGCATCCGAGTGATGGACGGGATTGATCCACTGGAAGAAGTCCTGGGTATGGGTCTTCCACCAGCCCTCCTTCATATAGCCTTCCATTTCAATCTCGAAGTTCACGTCCCTGCTGGGCGAAAGCATGACGATCTGGGCGATCCGGGCACGCCCTTCGGCGCTGAGATTGCCAACGATCGACGGCAGCACGTCGGCGCCGAACGAGAAGCCGATCAGCCAGATACGACGCTTATCGCCCTGGGCCGTCATGCGCGTGATCAACGCATCGAGGTCGGCCGCGGAGTCAGCGGCGGAGCGCTCACGCCAGTAGTACTTGAGCAGACTGATGCCCACCACCGGGATGCCGTGCGACGCCATGATCTTGCCCAGCGACTGATCAAGATCACGCCAGCCGCCATCACCCGAATAGAAGATCGCGACCACGTCCTCGCGTCCCGCCGGCGGCGTGACGCCTGGCGCGACAGGCACCATCACGATCGATTCGTCGATGCTGGCGTGATGCCACGGTTGCCAGGCCCACAGCCCAACGGCCGCAGCCAATACCAGAGCCAGCGCTACGTACTTCCAAAGTCGTTTCAACGGCGCACCATGCCCGAAAGTCCACCCGAAATGAGGCTCGCCACGTTGGCGAACACCAGCGGCAACGCAATGCCGTTAGGCACGGCGAGGTAGCGAGGTTCCCACACCGGGTCGAATTTGTCCTTGTACTTGTGCAGGCCGCGGAAGTTGTAGAAGCGCTCGCCGCGTCCAAACAGCATCGCGCCCAGACGGCTCCACAGCGGCGCGCTGCGTCGGTTCTGCAGGCCGGAAAGCGGCGCCATGCCGAGATTGAACCAACGGTAGCCTTCCTGCCTGGCCCAGGTCATCAGTTCGACGAACATGAAATCCATGATGCCGGCGGTGCCTTCAGGCAGGTGACGCATCAGGTCCAGCGATGCCTCCTCCTTGCTATCGGTGAGGAACAGGTTGGAAAACGCCACCAGCTCCTCGCCCTGCCATACCAGGGCCATCGGCGTGCGCTGCAGGTAGTGCGGATCGAACGTGCCCAGCGAGAAGCCTTTCTCGCGCACGCCCTTGTCGCGCATCCAGGCATCCGAGATTTTCTTCAGGCGTGGCAGCAGCGACTCCACCGCTTCCGCCGGCACGATCTCCAACCGCATGCCTTCGCGGGTGAGCTTGTTGACGGTGTTGCGCAGTACCTTCTTCGACTTGCCGTCGAGATTGAAGCTGCCAAGCAAGACCCGGGCTTCCTCGCCGATCTTCAGCAAGTTCATGCCCACTTCGAGATAGAGATCCAGATCTTCCGGCCGTACCTGGTAGAACAGCGGCCATCCGCCTGCGCGCTCGCACTGGTCACGAAAGGTCCACACCAGCTCACGACGCGCTGCTTCCGACTCACCCACCGGATCGCCCATGGCAACCCAGCTGCGGCCTTCCACGTCGTACATGATGAAGGCCTTGCCCTCGGGATCGAATAGCAGCGTCTTGTCGCCCATCAGCGCCAGATGTGCCTGCGCCGACGAATACTCCTTGATCAGCGGCAGTGCGCGCTCCAGCTCCGCTTCGTTCGGCAAGCGCAGGTCCGGTCGTGCCGGGCGGATCAGGTTGGCCAGTGCAAACAGCAGACCCGCTGCCGCCGCACCCACCAGTGCGCGCAAGGCGCGCGGCGCACCGCCGTGATAGAAGCTGAATTCCCACCACAGGTTGTTGCTGTATTCCACGTGCTTGTAGCTGAAGGCGACCAGCCAGCCGGCACAGACCAGCACGGCGAGAATCGCGATGATCCAGCCCATCGAGAAGCTGGCACTGAACAGCGACGTGCGCCGGTAGAACAGCTGATGCGCTGGCGCCAGTGCCAGGGCCAGCAGTGACAGCAGGATGGCTTCTTCGTAGTCGATGCCCTTGAGCAGCGACAGCACCGCGCCCAGCACCAGCAGCACGAGCGTCAGCACATAGGCCGCATCCAGCCGGCGCTGCAGGCCGCGCGCGAGAATCAGCAGCATCATGCCGACCACGCTGCTCAGGAAGTGGGAGACTTCCAGCACCGCCAGCGGCAATACATCGCGCAGGATCGCCATGCGCGTCGGCAGCCCCGAGGTGGCGCCGGAGAACAGCAGCACCGCACCTGAAACCAAGGTCAAGCCAGCGAAGAAAGGTGGCAGTAACGCCGTGAACCACGGCGCCAGCAGCGCCTTGGTGCGCAGACCGCGCGCTTCGCGCACCAGCACCACCAGCGTCGCGGCCAGCAACGGCAGGAAATAGTAGATCAGGCGGTAGGCGGCCAGCGCACCGAGGATCGGCGCCTCCAGTCCCTGGTTACCCGCGGCACCGAAGCCGGCCAGCATCACCGCTTCGAACACGCCCAGCCCGCCTGGCACATGGCTGATTAGACCGGCGATCTGCGCCAGCACGAAGATCGCCAGGAAATGTCCGAAGCCGGTATCCACCTGGTCCGGCATCAGCAGGTAGAGCACGTACGCGGCCAGCCCCCAGTCCACCGCACCCACCAGGATCTGGCGCGCGGCGACGCGCGCCGACGGCAGGCTCACCCGCCAGCGCCAAATGCGCAGCGGACGTCCCAACAGGCGATTGCCCACCAGCCATAGCAAGGGAATGGCGGTGAGCACGGCGGCCACCGGCAAGCGCCAACTGGCCAAGGGCAACGATGGGGGCACGGGCACGAACAACAGCGTCACGCCAGTCAACGCGCACAGGCCGAGCCAGAAACTGAGCGTGCAATACAACACGACCTTGGCCACCTCCGCGGTGGTCAGGCCGGCCTGGATATAGAAGCGGTAGCGGATCGAACCAGAAATCAGCAAAGCCATACCCAGCGCATTGCTGAAGGCGTAACTGATAAAGGAAATCAAGCTGACCTGGGCGCGCGGCAGGCGCTTGCCGACATAGGCCAGACCGAACCAGTCGTACAGGGTCATTACGCCATAACTGCCGGCGGTCAGCAGTACGGCCAGCGCAACGCGATAGTTCTCTAGGCCGTGAACGTAGCGGGCCACCTCGCGGTAGCTCACCTCGCTGGCCAGGCGCCGCAGCGCCCACAGCGCCAGGCACAGCATTGCCACTGAAAGCAGGGGACCGGCCAACCGGCGCAGCCTGGCCATCAGGCCAGGACGAGCCAGCACATCTCCGGAAATCGGGGCCTCCACCCCAGTCTGCTCCACCACGCGTTTACCGCCTCCACATCGACCTGCACGCAGGACCTTCGCTGCGACCGTCTAGGATAGCCGGTCAAGGCGCTCTCCTGTTCGATCGTGGCATGCAGGGATGACATTTGGTCGCGGCCGCTTCAGGCAGGCCGCGACCAGGATGATCAGGGTTTGGACGGCAGGTTGCGGGCCATGCCGGCCACCCAACGGTACATCACCACCACGATGGCCGCGAAGGCGATGCCGCCGATCCACTGCGCGGCGTCTGCGAAGCCCGGCCCCACCAGCGCTAGCGGTGCTGCCGGGTTGCTGAAGCCCAGCTTGTCGGCGAACGCCACAATGGCGGCGATCAGCACACCAACGATGCTCTCGCCCACGATCAGGCCCGAGGCCAGCAGTACGCCAAGCTGCTTGGTGCTCTCCGGCTTGGCTGAGCGATCCGCACGACGGTCGAAATACCAACCAACGATGGAACCCACCACCACCATCAGCGTGCTGACCGTGGGCAGATAGATACCCAGGCCCACCGCCAGGGGCGGCATGCTCAGCCGCTTGGTGGTACGGCGCAGGACCTCATCGATCGCGATGATGGCCACACCGATCCAGATGCCGGTAATGATCAGGCTCCAGTCGATGTTGTTGGTGACCACGCCCTGCGCCAGCGCCGAGATCAGGCCCGCCTGTGGCGCCGGCAGCGCATGCGCGCCAACACCGGCCACACCGACGAAACCGTAGGCCTTGTTGAGCAGATCCAGCACCGGCGGAATCACGGCTGCGCCTGCGACCACGCCGATCACCAGCGCCACCTGCTGGCGCCACGGCGTGGCGTCCACCAGCTGGCCGGTCTTCAGGTCCTGCAGGTTGTTGTTGGCAATCGCCGCCACCGTGAACACTACCGAGGTGATGAACAGCGCGAACGCCACCAGCGCCTTGCCCGCTTCCGGGCCCACGTACGGCTTGACGAACGCCACCAGCAGCAAGGCCGCGGCGATCACCACCAGGATGCCCACGCCCGACAGCGGGCTGTTCGACGAGCCGATCAGGCCGGCCATGTAGCCGCACACGGTGGAAACGAAGAAGCCCATCAGCACCACGAAGGCCACGCCGCCGACGGCAAGCACCATCAGGTGGTCGCCCAGACCGCTGATCGAACCGAAGTAGCCGAGCAGCCATGCGATCGGAATGAAGCACGCCAGTGTGATCAGGCCGACGATACCGATCGGGATGTCGCGCTCCGTGCGCGGCAGCGAATCGGCGTTGCCAGCCTTGCGCACGCGCGAGGCGGCCATGGCTGAAGTCAGGCCGCTGATCACCGGCTTGACCAGCTTGGCAAGGGTCCAGATCGCCGAGACGCCGATCGCGCCCGCCCCCACGAAACGCACCTTGTGGCTCCAGGTGGCATTGGCCACGTCGGCCACGGCACCGGAGGCCTGCGCCAGCAACGAGAAATGCGGCACGCCCCAGCCCCAGCCGATCACCGCGCCGATTAGCATCGCGATACCTACCGACAGGCCGACCAGGTGGCCAATGGCGAACAGCGCGAAGGAAAGATTGAAATCGAAGCCGCTGACCGAACCCTTGCTGCCCACGCGGAAGTACTGCACCACGTCACTGGCAAACACCTGGGTGGCCACCACCACGGCGAACACGGCCGACACGATCGAGCCCCACAGCACGGCCATCAGGCCGGCCTTGCCTTCCTCGACAGTGCCGTCGCCATCCTCTCCGCCACTGCCCACCTTCAGCACTTCGGCGCAGGCCAGGCCTTCCGGATACGGCAGGTCGGAATTGGTCACCAAGGCGCGGCGCAGCGGGATCGAGTACATCACGCCCAGGATGCCGCCCAGCGCGCACACGGCGAACGAAGTCCAGAACGGGAACCCGGTCCACCAGCCGATCATGATCATGCCGGGCAGCACGAAGATGATGGAAGACAAGGTGCCGGCCGCCGAGGCGATCGTCTGCACAATGTTGTTTTCCTGGATGGTCGAGTCCTTGAAGGCCCGCAACAGCGCCATCGAGATCACCGCCGCCGGAATCGAGGTGGCAAACGTGAGGCCAGCCTTGAGGCCGAAGAACACATTGGCGGCGGTGAACACCACGGTGATCACGACGCCGAGGATAAGACCGCGAAGGGTCAGCTCTTTGCGCGACTGGGCGCTGGGATGGTTGCCGCTCACGAATGTCTGCCCGTCATGGTGGTGGTCCCCTGCTGGCCGCCCTTGGGCGACATGAATGCGATGGCTGCCGGCGGCCGGCAGGACAGCGCGTAGATTTGCCAGATTTCGGGGGATACGCAATGGGTTTTTTTCACCTCCACCCGTGCCCAGAGGGCCGGGGTGAGGGGGCGGTCTAGTGATGAGGCGCATTCGGAGCGGGTTTCTTGTGGCCTTGCCGCGAGCACCCGCCCTTTACCCCCCTTTTCGGGGCTCACCTCGATCCTCCCCCCCATAGGGAGAGGAAGTAACGCGGCCTACTCGTCCGCGCCTGGGTCCATCCCCGGAAACAACACCTCGGTATACCCAAACCGGCTGAAGTCGGTGATGCGCGACGGATACAAGCGGCCGATCAGATGATCGCACTCGTGCTGCACGACGCGCGCATGAAACCCCTCGGCATTGCGGTCGATGCGCTCCCCTTTCGGGTCCAGCCCCTGATAGCGGATCAGCGAGTAGCGGCTCACTACGCCACGCAACCCCGGCACCGAGAGACAACCCTCCCAGCCCTCTTCCATGTCCTGCGAAAGCGGCGTGATCATGGGATTCAGCAGGATGGTACGCGGCACCGCCGGCGCATCGGGATAACGCTCGGACTGGTCGAAGCCGAAGATCACCAGTTGCAGGTCCACGCCGATCTGCGGCGCGGCAAGGCCGACCCCACCGGCATCATGCATGGTGTCGAACATGTCCGCGATCAGCGAATCCAGCCCTGCGCTGCCGATCATCGCATCAGGAACCGGTGGCGCCACCCGCAACAGCCGCGCATCGCCCATCTTCAGGATCTCTCGGATCATGGAACGCCTCGCTTGTCGCAGGTTTGCCGCCCAGCAGGCATTGGGCCAGCCGAAGCGCCAGTCTACCGCGCAGATGGCGATGCCAGCGTGCCCTGCGCCGCCGGGGAGCATTCGACCAATGGCTAATGTTGCCGAGCGCATAATGGCATTGACCACCGGGTCGGCCGGGACGACCCTTGCCGGGGACTGCTCAGGAGCCATTGCGCATGCATACCGCCGTTGCCAAACCGAGTCCCGCCGGCAAGATCCTCTGGGCCGTCATTGCCATCGTCGGCGCCTGGTGCCTGGGCGTCGTCGCCCTGCGCCGAGGTGAGCCGATCAATGCCATCTGGGTGGTGGCCGCCGCCATCTCCGTCTTCCTGATCGGCTATCGCTTCTACGGCAAGTTCATCAACGACAACGTCCTGCGCATGGATCCGAGCCGGGCCACACCCGCGGTCCTGCGCAACGACGGTCTCGACTACGTGCCGACCGACAAGTGGGTGGTGTTCGGTCACCACTTCGCCGCGATCGCGGGCGCCGGGCCGCTGGTCGGTCCGGTGCTGGCGGCGCAGATGGGTTACCTGCCCGGCACGCTATGGATCCTGTTCGGCGTGGTGTTCGCAGGTGCCGTACAGGACTTCATGATCCTCGGCCTTTCGCTGCGTCGCGATGGCCGTTCGCTGGGCAATATGCTGCGCGACGAGTTGGGGACCGTGGCCGGCGTGGTCGCCATGTTCGGTGTGCTGGTCCTGATGATGATCGTGCTGGCGGTGCTCGCCCTGGTGGTAGTCAAGGCGCTGACGCACAGCCCCTGGGGCACGTTCACCGTAGCCTGCACCATTCCCATCGCGCTGCTGATGGGCATCTACCTGCGCTGGATTCGTCCAGGCAAGATTCTCGAAGTGTCGATCATCGGCCTGGTGCTGCTGCTGACCTCGATCTGGTTCGGTGCGCACGTCAGCGCCTCGTCGACGCTCGCTCCGATGTTCAACTTCGACGCCAAGGCGCTCGCCTGGTTGCTGATCGGCTATGGCTTCTGCGCCTCGGTGCTGCCGGTATGGCTGCTGCTGGCGCCACGCGACTACCTGTCCACCTTCCTCAAAATTGGCACCATCATGTTGTTGGCGCTGGCGATTTTCCTGGCCGCGCCAACACTGCAGATGCCGGCCGTGACCAAGTTCATCGATGGCACCGGCCCGGTGTTCCAGGGCAACCTGTTCCCGTTCCTGTTCATCACCATCGCCTGCGGCGCGGTGTCCGGCTGGCATTCCATCATCGCTTCCGGCACTACGCCGAAACTGCTCGCCAGTGAGGGCGAGGCCCGCATGGTGGGTTACGGCGGCATGCTGATGGAGGCTTTCGTCGCCATCATGGCGCTGATCGCCGCTGCATCCCTGCATCCGGGCGTGTACTTTGCCATGAACTCGCCATCCGCCCTGATCGGCACCACGGCACAGCAGGCCGCCACCACGATCAGCGAATGGGGTTTCGTGGTGACACCGGACGAGCTGCTCAATACCGCCAAGAATATCGGCGAGACGAGCATACTCAGCCGCGCCGGCGGTGCGCCAACGCTCGCTGTCGGCATGGCCCAGCTACTGCACGGCATCATTCCTGGCGCAGGCATGATGGCGTTCTGGTACCACTACGCGATCCTGTTCGAAGCGTTGTTCATCCTTACCACGGTGGATGCGGGTACGCGCGTGGGGCGCTTCATGATCCAGGAGATCGCCGGCCTGGTGTACAAACCGCTGCAACACACCGAGTCGTGGACCGGCAACCTGCTCGCCACCGCCATCTGCGTGGGTCTGTGGGGCTACTTCCTGTACCAGGGCGCGGTCGATCCGCTGGGTGGCATCAACACCCTGTGGCCGCTGTTCGGCATCGCCAACCAGATGCTCGCTGCCGTGGCGCTGATGCTGGCGACCGTGGTCACGGTCAAGCTCAAACGCGAGCGCTACGTGCTGGTGCCGGGCATTCCCGCCGCCTGGCTGGTCGTGTGCACGCTCACCGCCGGCTGGCAGAAACTCAGCGGTCCCATCAGCTTCTCTGCCGCCGCGCAGAAGTACGCCCAGGCCGCCGCTGACGGCAAACTGCTGGCACCCGCCAAGGATGCCGCGGAGATGCAGCGCATCATCACCAACAACTATGTGGATGCCGCGCTGACTGGCATCTTCATCCTGCTGATCCTCGCCATGCTTGGCTTCACCATCAACGCCATACTCAAGGCCTGGCGCGTCAACCATCCGACCGCGCACGAAGAACCGTACATAGCCTTGGGGAGCATGCCCACGCTTTGAGGGCAACGATTATGAAACTCGACTTCCAGGCCATACGTAAGTGGGCGGTGCAAACCGCCCGCCTCTGCTGCGGCGTCCCCGACTACGACGTCTATGTGAAACACCTGCGCGAACACCATCCCGAGCGCCCGGTGCCCAGCTACAAGGAATTCTTCCGCGAGCGCCAGATCGCCCGCTACAAGGGCACCGGCGGACGTTGCTGCTGAGTCGCCGACGCGTTCCCGAAAGGCCATGCCTCGAAGCGGGGCGTGGCCTTTCTCGTTTGCATAAGCACCATGACGGACGGCGCTGGGCTTTCCATGCCGTTCCCTTCATGATCGGGCCGTGAATATGCATTGCCCTGAGCCACACGTCTCACCATGAGCGAACACCACCTTACCCAGCCGACCTCGGAAGTCGAAGCTCAGCACAGCATCGGCTTGCGCGTCATCGCCATCTACAAGGCGGTGAAAACCGTCTGCCTGATTCTGGTGGCGGCGTTCGCTTTTCATCTCGACCGCGAGCAAAACTTCGAGAAGCTGGTGCACTGGCTGGAACACCTGTCGCTCAGCGACAGCAATGGTTTGCGTTGGCGTTTGGTCGAGCTATTGCAGCAAATGGGCCCGAGCAAGTTTGTCGCGATCGGGCTGGTCGCGCTGGCCTATGCGGCGATCTTCGCCACCGAAGGTACCGGGCTTTGGTTGCGCAAGCATTGGGCGGAATGGTTCACGGTGGTCGCCACGGGTTCGCTGATTCCGATCGAGTTCTACGAGACGCTGCATCGCTTCAGCTGGTTGAAGCTGGGAGCGTTGGTGGCGAATGTCGCCATCGTGATTTACCTGGTGAGAATTGCGTTGCAGCCGCGGCCGCCGAAGGTTCGTTGAGCTGTGGCTCCTTCTCCCTTTTGGAGAGAAGGTTGGGATGAGGGGTCGGTGCTCGCGACAGCGCGACAACTGAACGAGATGGCCAGCTTGCCGCTTACGCAGCGGGCGTTTCGACTGCCTGCCGGCAGCCGAGTCACTTTTCTTTTGCTGGCCCAAAAGAAAAGTAACCCAAAGAAAATGGCCTCAAAGAGCTCATAGCATTGCGAGAGATACGAGCCTGAAGGGCGTAGACAGATTGGTTGCGGCCCATGGCCTACACACAGCGGCTACACCGCAACGCGCCGAGGCGAAGAGGGCTTAAGGCGTGAATGGTGGGGTGGTCATCCGGGCATCGGAATACTGCAAGCGTATCGACCATCGGCCGGACCTGCTTTAAGTCCTCATCGCTTTGGCGCGTTGCGGGGCAGCCGCTGTGTCTCGCCGTGGGCAACCAGCTATTGGCTCGCGGAAACCTTCCAACGCTTCTATCCCACGGAGTGCTACCAGCTCTTAGGGCCGTTTTCTTTGGGTTACTTTTCTTTTGGGCCAGCAAAAGAAAAGTGACTCGAGCGCCGGCAGGCGATCGAAACGCCCGCTGCGTAAGCGGCAAGCTGGCGGAGAGGCACGGTTGTAGCGTCGTCGCAAGCACCCGCCCCTCATCCCAGCCTTCTCCCCGAAGGGGAGAAGGAGCAGAGCGCGGCACCCGCCGCATCCCACGACGAGAAAATCGCGCTACACCTCGTGGTGCAAACCCTCAACCGTCATCCCACCGCGCCGCGGCGCCAACTCCACCAGATACATCGCCGCCAACACCAACATGCCGCCAGCAAGCATTCGCCAGGTCAACGCGTCGTGGCCAAAACTCACTGCAAAGCCGGCGGCAAACACCGGCTCAAGCGTCATCACGATCGCTGCGCGCGTCGGCGACAGATGCGCCTGTGCCCATGTCTGCACCAGCATGGCCCCTGCGCCGGCAGCCAACGCCATGTAGACGACCGCCATCCATGCATCGCGATCGGGAGGCAGGACCGGACCGGCCGGCAAGGTCGCGAACAGACAGATGGCCGCGATCACCATCACCTGCACGGTAGACAGCGCAAAGGCGCTTCCCGCCCGCGACCACGCGCCCAAGCCAACAATGTGCAAGCCGTACAGGGCTGCCGAGGCCAGCGTGAGCCATACGCCGTAGCCGATGCTAAGACCATGCAAGGCGAGCAGGCCCAGGCCGCCCACCGAGAGCAGCACAGCAATCCAGGTGACGGGCGGCAGGCGTTGGCGCATCAGCACGGTGCCGAGCAGCGGCGTAAACACCACGTACATGCCGGTGACGAATCCGCTGATGCTCGCCGACGTGTGCTCCAGGCCGGAGGTCTGCAACAACTGTGCGATGCCAAAAATCGCGCCAAGCGCGACGCCCTGCCCCCACTCCCGCCGGCTCAATCGCATTAATGGGCGGTGGAAGAACACCAGCATGACGAACGCGGCGATGAGGAAGCGAACGGCCAGGAAATCGGCCACTGGCATGCGCGTCACCAGATCCTTGATCAGGAAGAAAGTGGAGCCCCAGACCGCGGTGACAGAAATTAGCCCGACCGTTGCGAACGTCGCCGTGCGCGACGACAGAGCACTCATGCGCCAGGTTTCCCGCCAGCGGGCTTGCGCCGCATCAGACGCAGCCATTGGCCGGGAATCTGCAACAGAAAATGCGTCCAGATGCCGAGCCACACCAAGGCCGACAGCCACGGCTTGCGGGCGGCCGGATCGAACTTGCGGAACCAGCGCCACATGCCGCGATGCTTGTGTCGACTGACGAAAACGGGTCGATGCCGACTCGAACTGCCCTTGCCGTGCAGCACGCGCACATCACCTGCCAGCATTACGCGGTAACCGGCGTCGCGTACCCGGCGGCACAGGTCCAGGTCCTCGCAGTGCAAGAAGTAGTCTTCGTCGAAACCGGCGAGATATTCGAAGACGCGGTGCGGCAACAGCATCAGCGCGCCTGAAACCGCCTCCACCTCTACCAACTCCTGCGGTATCGGCCCTTCGATATTGACGCCTTCACCCGGGCGCTTGAACAGGGTATTCAGGGCGCGACTCAACAGGGGATCGCGACGATACGAGGCCGGGTCGGGCACACCGTTCTCGTCGCACACGACGGCGCCAATCACGCCGGCGCGCGGATGGGTGGCCAGCATCTCCAGCAGGCGCCGCAACGTGTCGGTGTCGATCAGGCAATCCGGATTGAGCACCAGCACGGACTTGCCATGTGCCTGCGCCACGCCACGATTCACCGCCGGACCAAAGCCCAGGTTGGCGTGGTTGTAGACGACGTGCAGGCGCGCATCGTTCTCGTACGCGCGCGCAATGGCCTGGGGAACACCATCGCCCGAGGCATTGTCGACCAGGATGAATTCCAGCGGGACTTCGCAGGCCAGCACGCGGCGCGCGCACTCGCGCAACGAGGGGCCGCTGTCGGCAGCCACCACGATCACGCTGACCGGCAGTACCGAGGACAAGGATGGTTGGGCGGAGTTGTTCACAGGATCCAAGTATGCGCGAGGTGTGGCGTGTCGAGGAGTGTAGAAACGTAGAGCAGGCGTTGCAGGGCCTGGCTAGGATAGGCGCCCAAGTCCCAGCACCTCGTGCAGTGACGTGGGCACGCCGTCAGGGCTGCGCGCCAGCCAGGGTTGCTCGCCTTCCCAGCCGCATAACTCCCATCCCGACAAACGGTGCAAGCGATCGGCCTGGCGGTCCCACAGGGTGTCGCCCCGCCCTTCAGGCAGGCTCGCCACGAACCAGCGTCCGCCCGGCCCGAAACAGCAACGCGGACTCACGTTGTCGATCACCCGCCCCTTCGCGAACACGTAGCGCCCCTGATCACTCCCGCCGGATTCGTAGCGCAGCGGCTCCCCGCAAGGATCGGTCAATTCGTCGCCTGCCTCGCACCAAGCGGCGCGCGATAGCTCAATGATCTGCGCCGGCGGCCCCATCGGCGCAAGCGCCATTTCCTGCCAGGCCGGCGCAGGCGACGCATAGGGCGCACGCCGCACGCGTCGGTCCAGCAGGGACTCCATCAGCGCCACCAGCGAGAAGCCCACCAGCGCCCCCAACAAAGCCGCACCCCACGCCACGAGGTCGCCACCCAGCGCTCGCTGGACGGCAAACAGCAGCCCCGGCAAACCCCAACGCAAACCGCGACGGCACAGCGCTGCGTAATGCACGATGCGCCGCGCAAACACGACAGCGCCCACGACCAGCAACAGCAACAGCGGCAAGCCCAGCCACCAGGGACATAGCCCCAGCAAACAGGTCCAGGCCAACGCCGGTAGCACCCGCACGAGCCAACGCGCCACCGGGGTGGTCACGCTAGAGCCGCGCGAATAGTACACGCCACGCGGAGAACCGGAACCGGCTCCCAGCGCGGTCGCCAACCATCAGCCGCACCATACCCGTGCATTGCGGAACATGCGCATCCACGGCGAATCCTCGCCCCACTTCTCCGGATGCCAGCTCATCTGTACCGAGCGGTGCACGCGCTCGGGGTGCGGCATCAGGATCGTCACACGACCGTCCGCGGCGGTGAAGCCGGTAAGGCCGCCCGGCGAACCGTTCGGGTTCAGCGGATAGTCTTCGGTCGGCCGGCCACGGTTGTCGACAAAGCGCAGTGCGCCGCCCGCCTTGGACGGACTGCAGGCCTGCGGGAAGCTCACGCGTCCCTCGCCATGCGCCACCGCCACCGGAATGCGCGAACCGGCCATGCCCTTGAAGAAGATGCTCGGCGAATCGAGCACCTCGATCGTGGCCAGGCGCGCCTCGTACTGTTCCGAGGTGTTGCGCAGGAACTTCGGCCAATGCTGTGCGCCCGGAATGATGTCCTTGAGCTGGCTCATCATCTGGCAGCCATTGCAGACGCCCAGCGCGAAGCGCGTGTTGTCGGCGAAGAACGCGCTGAACTCGGCGCGCAGGTAGTCGTTGTAGAGGATGGATGTGGCCCAGCCACGACCGGCGCCCAGCACGTCGCCATACGAGAAACCGCCGCAAGCAGCGAAGCCGCGGAAGTCGGCCAGCTTGATGCGGCCGCTGGCGAGGTCGGACATATGCACGTCCACCGCCTCGAAGCCGGCACGCGTAAACGCCGCGGCCATTTCCACCTGGCCGTTGACGCCCTGCTCGCGCACCACCGCCACGCGCGGTCGCGCACCCTTGGCGATATACGGCGCGGCGATGTCTTCCGCCGGATTGAAGCTGAGCTTGGGCGAGATGCCCGGGTCGGCATCGTCGAGGCGCCATTCGCGCTCGGCATCAGCCGTCATCGGGTTGTCGCGCAGACGTTGCATGGCTGAGCTGGTCTCGTTCCACGCTTCGAACAGCGTGGTCCAGTTCCACTTGAACAAGGTGTCGCCGTTGTGGAACAACTTGATGCCCAGCTTTTCCTTCGGGCGGCCGATGCGATAAGCCATGCCGGTGAGGCCGTGCTTGACCAGCAGCGCCTCGAACGCCTCGCGATTGGCGGATGCCACCTGCACGACCGCGCCAAGCTCTTCGTTGAACAAGGCGCGCAGCGTTGCTTCGGCCCAACCGTCAAGCTGGATCTCGAGGCCACAATGACCGGCGAACGCCATTTCCAGCAGGGTCACGATGACGCCGCCGTCGGAGCGATCGTGATAGGCCAACAGCAAGCCACCCGCGTTCGCTTCCTGGACCAGATCGAACAGCCCCTTGAGGCGCTTCGCGTCATCGAGATCCGGCGGCACCCCGCCGCCACGGTTGAACACCTGGGTAAGCGCGGAGCCGCCCAGGCGGTCGCGGCAGGCACCGAGGTCAAGCAGCCACAGTTCGGAATCGCCGCGATCCAGGCGCAGTTGCGGGGTCAGCGTGCGGCGCACGTCGGTGACGCGCGCAAAACCAGTGATCACCAGCGATACCGGCGACACCGTGCGCTGCGGCTGGTCGCCGTCCATCCAAACAGTCTGCATGGACAGCGAGTCCTTGCCGACCGGGATGGAAATGTCCAGCTCCGGGCACAACTCCATGCCCACGGCCTTCACCGCATCGAACAGGGCCGCGTCTTCGCCCGGATAGTTCACCGCGGCCATCCAGTTCGCCGACAAGCGCACTTCGCTGAGCGCCGCGATGGGTGCGGCAGCCAGGTTGGTGATGGCTTCGCCGACCGCGAGGCGGGCAGCGTCGGCACTGTTGAGCAAGGCCACCGGCGCACGCTCGGCCATCGCCATCGCTTCGCCGGTGTAGCCGTCGAAATCAGTGATGGTGACCGCGGCATCGGCGACCGGTACCTGCCACGGGCCCACCATCGGGTCGCGATGGTTGAGGCCGCCGACGGTGCGGTCGCCGATGGTGATGAGGAAGCTCTTGCTGCCCACCGTGGGCAGGCGCAATACGCGCAGCAGCGCCTCGTCCATGCCGATGCCGGTGAGATCCGGCACCAGGTCGACGCGCGGCTTCAGGCGCGTGGCATCGCGATGCATGCGCGGCGGCTTGCCGAACAGCACATCCATCGGCAAGTCGATCACCAGCGTATCGGTGCGCGGATCGTGCAGCACCAGCTGGCGCTCCGCCGTCGCGTCGCCCACGACGGCATACGGGCAGCGCTCGCGTGCACAGTAGGCTTCGAATTCGGCCAGGTCCTCGGCGCCGATCGCCAGCACGTAGCGTTCCTGCGACTCGTTGCTCCACACCTGCATCGGCGACAGCGACGGGTCATCGCACGGCAAGCGCGAAAGATCGATACGACCACCCACGCCGGCATCGTTGAGCAGCTCGGGGATGGCGTTGGACAAACCACCTGCGCCCACGTCATGAACGCTGACGATCGGGTTCTTGTCGCCGCGGCGCCAGCACGCGTCGATCACTTCCTGGCAGCGGCGTTCCATCTCGGCGTTGTCACGCTGCACCGAGGCGAAATCCAGTTCCTTGCTCGAGGTGCCCGAGGCCACCGACGACGCGGCGCCACCGCCCAGGCCGATCAGCATGGCCGGGCCGCCCAGCACGATCACCTTGTTGCCCGGCTGCACTTCGCGCTTCTGCACATCGCTGCTGCGAATATTGGCGAGGCCACCGGCGAGCATGATCGGCTTGTCATAACCACGGCGAACACCGGTTTCGCCGGTTTCGTGCTCGTAGGCACGGAAATAGCCGCCCAAACAGGGACGTCCGAATTCGTTGTTGAACGCGGCGGCACCCAAGGGACCATCGCGCATGATCTCGAACGCGGTGGCCATATGCGGTGGCAGCGGACGATCGACCTCCCACGGCCGCGGAGTACCCGGGATGCGCAGATCCGATACCGAGAAGCCGGTGAGGCCAGCCTTGGGCTTGGCACCACGACCGGTGGCACCTTCGTCACGAATCTCGCCGCCCGCGCCGGTCGCCGCGCCAGGCCACGGCGCGATCGCGGTCGGATGGTTATGCGTCTCCACCTTGATCGCGTAATCGACGCGTTCCCGATGGGCACGCCACACGCCGTCCTTGTCGGCGAAGAAGCGCATGCCTTCGTAGCCTTCGATCACCGCCGCATTGTCCTTATAGGCAGACAACGTATGCGCCGGCGAATGCTGATGGGTGTTCTTGATCATGCCGAACAGGCTCTTTTCCTGTTCGTTGCCGTCGAGCGTCCAACTCGCGTTGAACACCTTGTGGCGGCAATGCTCGGAGTTGGCCTGGGCGAACATGAAGAGTTCGGCGTCGGTCGGGTCGCGACCGAGTTCGGCATAGCGCTCTGCGAGGTAGTCGATCTCGTCGTCGGCCAGCGCCAAGCCCAGTTCGGCATTGGCCTTGGCGAGGGCGGCGCGGGCATCGCCGCCGAGGGCGATATGCACCAGCGGACCCGGCTGCCCCGCCAGGAACAAGCCCTGGGCGTCACGCAGATGGGTCAGCACGGATTGCGTCATCGCATCGTGCAGCACCGTCATCACGGCTTCGTGCTGCGGCGAGCCCTCCTCCGGCAACCCGGCGACCTGCCAGGCCGTGCCACGCTCGACGCGATGTACGTCAAAGCCGGCGCCGTGCAGGATGTCGGTGGCCTTGCTCGACCAGGGCGAAATGGTGCCCAGTCGCGGCACGACCCAGAGCGAGGCCGTCTCCGGCTCCGCATCCTTGGCCTCCAGCACCTCGAGCAGACGCCGGCGCTGTTCGCCCTGCGGCATCACCGCGGCATCGATGAAATAGACAAACCAGGAAGACTGGACGCGAGTGCCACGATGAATGGCTTCCAGGCGTGCGTTCAGGCGTTCGAGGCGGAAAGGAGAGAGGGCGCTCTGCCCGTCGAGTGCGATCATTCGGGGAGGGGAGCTATGCGAAAACGCCTATTGTACCCCATGGCGGGTCAAGGCTACCGCGCCGCAGCATCCGAGCGCGCAGGAGGCCCCCGCTTCCCTCGCCGTCATCCCCGCGAAAGCGGGAGGCGCTTTACAACGGCGAAGCTGGTCACCCAGTGCCTTTCGCTCTGTTGTGACGTGACTGCGACCTGGCTCGCCTGCCGCGGGCTTCCGGCCTCCTACCGGAGGCCGGGTCACTTTCTCTTGCGTGCCCAAGAGAAAGTAACCAAAGAGAAGGGCACCCCGCTTGGCGCTTGCCGAGCTCACGCTCGGCAAGTCCGTGAGGGTCGGCCGGGCTTTTCGACAGGGCTCCTGCCCTGACGAAAAGGCATCGGCTTCCCTGCCGATGCCCCCTGCGGGGCCTGATCGTCCGCCCCTCACCGCCGCACAGGGGCCCCAAAAGTCAAAAGCAGAGCCGAAGGCTCGAGCAGCGCGTGGCGCTGCTCATCGCACTTGGCCGGTTGCACTTGGCAAGTTGCTCTCGGCTTTGGTTTTGGCCTTGGGGGTTGCTCTGCCGCTCTCCGGGTCCCCTATGGCGCGGCGGGTGGGTCGAGGAAAAGCCCGTAGGGTGGCCGGCACGGATGCCGGCCAGTTTGTCGTCAGGGCAGGAGGCCCTGTCGACAAACCTCCGTAACCTACCCGCGCACCTGGAGGGCGTAGCCTGGAAGGCGCGCTATCGGGGTGGCCTCTCTTTTGGTTGCTTTTCTCTGGCCACGCAGAGAAAAGTGACCCGGGCCGCGGCAGCGGCTCTGAAGCCCGCCGCAGGCGAGCCCGGTTGCGGGAGCCCAACACCAAGAGCGAAAGTCACTGGATGACTCGCTGCGCTCGCCCCTTCGGGGCCGCCCTACGGGCGTTCTGCGCGCTTCGCGCTTGTCCCGCCTTCTCGGGGATGACGGTGAGGGACGTTGCGGGGGTTCGCGGGGATGCGGGTGCGGGCCTGAGCAACGCCCCCGACAGACGCCAGGCGACCCTCTCAGCCGCCCGCCTTACCCTTGTTCAACAACTCCAACATCTGCTCCGGCGTCACATAGCCGCCAAGCATGGTGCCGTCTTCCGCGAAGATGGTCGGCGTACCGGTGACGCCCAACTTCACGCCCAGCTCAAACTGATCCTTGACTGGGTTAGCGCAGGTGGCCGACTTAGGCGTCTTGCCTTCCTTCGCCGCGGTAAAGGCCAGCTTGCGGTCGGCGGCGCACCAGACCGAGACCATTTCGTTGTAGATCTTGGTGTTGCGGCCGGCCGGATCGGTCACGCCATCGCGTGGCCACGCCACGTACTCCAGTGCAATGCCGGCCTTGGTGAACGCTGCCACGTGTTCGTGCAGTGCACGGCAGTAACCGCAATTCACATCAGTGAACACCGTGACCCGGTAGCGTGGATTGGCCGGACCAAACACAATGCGCGCGGATTCGGGCACCTTGGCCAACTCGGCCTTGCGAAACGCCGCCCAACCGGCTTCGTTCAAATTCTTCTGGGCAGTCAAGTCGAGGAGATCGCCGTTCATCATGTATTTGCCGTCGGCGCTGACGTAAACCAGCAGCCCGCCGGTAATCACCTGATAGAACCCCGGCACCGGCGCCGGCTTGATCGAATCGATCTTCGCCGTCGGCACCACCGACAGCACAGCCTTGCGCACAACGTCCTCCGAGCCCGACGGCGCACCTTCGCTGGCAGCACAGGCGTTGAGCGCGAACCCGCTGACGCACAGGGCCAGCAACCATTTCTTGAACATCTCGAACCTCACGAGCATTCGTTTCCGCAGACGGAAACGCGGGGAAGGAGCCATTCTGGCACAGGCGACCGAATGGTTCCGTCAGGCGGTTGGCAGCCTCCATGCCTCCGCTGAGCTCAGCCTCGCGGATGGTGCTGGGCGTGCAGGCGCTTCAGGCCTTCCTTCGCCACCAGGGTGTAGATCTGCGTGGTGCTTAGTGCGCTATGGCCCAACAGCATCTGCAAGGCGCGCAGGTCCGCGCCGTGATTCAACAGGTGCGTGGCGAAGGAATGACGCAGCACGTGCGGCGAAATGCGCTTGGGCGTGATGCCGGCCACCAGGGCATAGCGTTTCACCAGGGTCCAGAACATCTGGCGCGTCATGCCTGCGCCGCGATTGCTGAGAAACAGCGCGACGGGCTGACGTCCTCGTGCCAGCGCGGGCCGCGCGCCATGGAGATAGGCCTCGATATGTTCCGCCGCCACCTCGCCGATCGGCACCAGACGATCCTTGCCACCCTTGCCGGTCACCCGCACCACGCCCTGGCGCAGGTTGAGCGATGCGAGCGGCAGCTCGACCAGTTCGGACACGCGCAGCCCCGAGGCGTACATCAGCTCGAGCATGGCGCGGTCGCGCAGTCCCAGCGTGCTGCCGAGGTCCGGCGCATCGAGCAGGCCTTCGATCTCGCGCTCGGCCAGCGCCTTGGGCAGGCTGCGCGGCGTCTTGGGACGCTCGATCAGCAGGGTCGGATCGTCGAAGCCCGGCTCGGTACGCGCCAGAAAGGCGTAGTAGCGGCGGAACGCCGATTGCCGCCGCGCCAGTGAACGCACGGCGACCGCCTGGCGGCCGTGATAGGCGGACAAGTGGTGGCGCTGCGCGCGGCGCAGGTCGAGTCCCTGCATGGCCAGCCACCGCGCGAGCGCCTCGAGGTCCTGGCGATAGGCGTCCAGCGTGCGGTCGGCCAGGCCATCCTCGGACCAGACGCGTTCGATGAAGGCGTCGATGCTGCGGCGGTCCGCATCGGTAATACTTGGTTTTTCTTCCTGCATGGACGCGATGCTCGCCGCCGGCCACGTCGCGTGCAAGCGCTCATTAATCAGTGGCCGCACCCCGATGACCTCCAGCACGCTTTCCGCCGATGTGACCTGCCCGCTGTGGCGCCGCCTGGCCGCGCTGATCTACGACTTGCTGGCCGTGGTCGCGATGGTCATGGTGGTGGGCTACGTCTGCCAGCGCGTCACCGGCGGCACCCTGATCCGCACGGATGGCCATACCCAGATCGCCTGGTGGTATCAGCCGCTGCAGGCGCTGGTGGTGTCGGCTTACTTCGTCGTGTCCTGGCTGCGCGGTGGCCAGACCCTGGGCATGCGCGCGTGGCGCATTCGCGTCACCGCCAGCGACGGCGGTCGCCCGACGCGGGCCCAAGCCCTGATACGACTGCTGGCGGCGGCGCTACCGATGCTGCTGCTGGGGCTGGCACCCTGGATCGGCACGCGGGGTGCCCTATGGGCCGTCGTCCTCGGTTGGGTGACATGGTTTGGCGTGGCCGCTATTGATCCTCGACGACGCGCCCTGCACGATCTTGCGGCCCGCACCGAGTTGCGCCGCATCAGCTGAGCTATACGTCCGCATCAGGCACCAGCTGGCAACACGGCAGGCTGGACTCGGCAGCACAGCCCCAGTAGCCGAGATCCTGCTGCTCTGCGAGCGCTCGTAAGCAACTGATTCAACAGGCGTGAGACGATGCGGCGGCGCAGCACAGGACGCCCAAACCGGGTACCATGTGGCCTCTCCGATGCTTCCGGTTCAGCCGCATGCTTTATCAGATCCACGAGTGGCAGCGCGCCATCCTCGGCCCGCTTAGCCACTACGCCGATGCCAGCGCGAAGATGTTCAGCGAGCTCACCAGTCCGCTGTCGCATGTTCCGGGGGCCCAGCGCCTCGCCGCTGGCTATGAGCTGCTGCACCGACTGGGCAAGGAATACGAGAAGCCGTCCTTCAACCTGCCGCAGGTCAATGCGCATGGTGAGGAAATCGCTGTTATCGAGCGCGTGGTGCTGGACAAGCCGTTCTGCCAGCTGAAGCGCTTCAAGCGCTTCAGCGACGATCCGGACACCATCGAGAAGATGAAGAATGATCCCGTCGTGCTGGTGGTGGCGCCGCTGTCAGGACATCACGCCACCTTGTTGCGCGACACCGTGCGTACCCTGTTGCACGACCACAAGGTGTTCATCACCGACTGGGTCGATGCGCGCATGGTGCCGACCAGCGAAGGCGCGTTCCATCTCGACGACTACGTGGCTTATATTCAGGAATTCATCCGCCACATCGGCGCGCATCGCCTGCATGTGATCTCGGTATGCCAGCCGACCGTGCCGGTGCTCGCTGCCGTGTCGCTGATGGCTGCACGCGGCGAACAGACGCCGCTCAGCATGACCATGATGGGTGGTCCGATCGAGCCGCGCAGCAATCCGACCGGGGTGAACAACCTTGCCACCACGCGGCCGCTGAGCTGGTTCAAGGGCAACGTCATCCACACCGTGCCGGCGAACTATCCGGGGCGCGGTCGCGAGGTCTACCCGGGCTTCCTGCAGCATGCAGGCTTCATCGCCATGAACCCGGGCCGCCACGTCAACTCGCACTGGGATTTCTACGAAAACCTGCTGCGTGGCGACGAGGACGATGCCGAGTCGCACCGCAAGTTCTACGACGAATACAACGCCGTGCTCGACATGCCGGCCGAGTACTACCTCGACACCATCTCCACTGTGTTCCAGCAATTCCTGCTGCCGCGCGGCCTGTGGGATGTGGCCGGCGAACGCGTGAAGCCCAGCGCCATCACCACCACCTCGCTACTCACCATCGAAGGCGAGTTGGACGACATCGCCGGTATCGGCCAGACCGAGGCCGCCCACGATCTGTGCACCGGCATTCCGGTTGACCGCCGCCTGCACCGGGTGATCGAGAGCGCCGGCCACTACGGCATCTTCAGCGGCAGGCGCTGGCGCGAAGTGGTCTATCCGCAGGTGAAGGATTTCATCCGCAAGTTCGATCGCCCGCAGGGCTGATCGAACTTGCGCCGCCGTAGCGAGCCGGGCGCGAACGCTTAGCTACGGACGAAGAAGCGCTGGAAAGCATCGACCGTTCGCGCGATGCCTTCGTCATCAATGTCCAGATGCGTCACCAGTCGCAACGTCGGCAGATAACCGATGCTGATGCGCACGCCAGCCTCGCGCAAATGGACGTCCAGTTCGCGCAGGCGATCAGCCGGCACGTCGACAAAGACCATGTTGGTGAAGTGACCCAGCAGCTTGACGCCCGGAACATCTCCTAGCCCCGCCGCCAAGGTTGCCGCACGCGCATGATCGTCGGCCAGGCGCGCCACATGATGGTCCAGCGCATAACTGGCTGCCGCCGCGAGCAGGCCCGCCTGGCGCCAGCCGCCGCCGGTGACCTTGCGCCAGCGGCGCGCTTTCTCGATCAACGCCGCATTGCCCACCAGCACCGAACCCACCGGTGCGCCCAGTCCCTTGGACAGGCACACCGACACGCTATCGAAGTGTTTGGCAATCTCGCGTGCGGCCACACCGCTGGCGACGGCGGCGTTGTAAAGGCGTGCGCCGTCCAGGTGCAGGCCCAGCCCGCGCTCGCGGGTGAACTCACGCGCCGCCCGAATATAGTCCAGCGACATCACCCGGCCATGCCAGGTGTTTTCCAGCGCAAGCACACGCGTACGGGCAAAATGGGGGTCGATCGGCTTGATCGCCGCCGCGACCTTGTCCAGCGGCAGCGATCCATCCACGTCGTGAGGAATCGGTTGCGGCTGGATCGAGCCCAGCACCGCCGCGCCACCGCCCTCGAACTTGTAGGTATGCGCGTCCGCGCCGACCAGATACTCGTCACCGCGCTCGCAGTGCGCCATCAGCGCCAACAGGTTCGACTGCGTGCCGGTGGGCACGAACAACGCCGCCTCGAAGCCGAGCTCATCCGCGACACGGCGTTGCAATGCATTGACGGTCGGATCTTCGCCATACACATCGTCGCCCACGGCGGCATCCAGCATGGCCGCGCGCATGGCTTGGGTGGGACGGGTCACGGTATCGCTACGCAGGTCGATCGGTTCCACGGTGGCTGCTCTTTCAGGGACAGGCGAACAGCTTGCGCACTTGCCGGCTGCCAGGCAAGCGCTTCCAGATCAGGGAGCGAATGATCGCCTGGATCTACGCTTGGACACCCCACACCGAGGCTGGAAGGAGCCACCGCCATGAACAAGAGCGACGTGATCAGGGAAGTAGCCGCCAAGACAGGACAATCGCCGGAGCAATGCGAGGCGGCACTTAAGGCTTTCGAAGCTATTTGCGGCGACGCCTTGACCCACAAGTTCAAGGGCATCAAGCACGATCACGGTCACGTCATCAGCGAGATGGCCCGTAAGACCGGCGAGAACGAGCCAGCATGCCAGCTCATGATGAAGGCGTTCGAGGAGGTGTTCGACGAAGCCTTGAGCGCCAAGCTTGGCTTCCTCCGCAAGAGCGCCTCGTAAGAGCTCTTCAGTATTCCTGCGAGGGGTAGGCATCGGAATATACGCCCGCCCTACTCGTCGTCCCAGCGGCCTCAACAGCCTGGATGGCGAAGCTCGCCAGGAAGAGGCGTGATCGCTAGATTGGCCCCTCATCCCAGCCCTCTCCCTTCGGGGAGAAGGCGGGGATGAGGGGCGGGGCTTGCGATCACGCGTTGACCGAGCGATATCGCCAGGTTGCCGCTTACGCAGCGGGCGTTTCGATCGCCTGCCGGCGCTCGAGTCACTTTTCTTTTGCTGGCCCAAAAGAAAAGTAACCCAAAGAAAACGGCCTCAAGAGCTGGTAGCACTCCGTGGGATAGAAGCGTTGGAAGGTTTGCGCGATCGGGGAGTTGGTTGCCCACGGCGAGACACAGCGGCTACCCCGCAACGCGCCAACGCGGTGAGGACCTAAAGCAGGTCCGGCCGAGGGTGGAAACGCTTGCGGTATCCGGAGGTGCAGATGGCCACCCCAACGTCCACGCCTTAAGCCCTCTGCGCTATGGCGCGTTGCGGGGTAGCCGCTGTGTCTCGCCTTGGGCCGCCACTAATTCAGCTGGCCACGCCCGTCAGGCTCGTATTCCGCGCCATGCTATGAGCTCTGGCTCTTTAGGCCATTTTCTTTGGGTTACTTTTATTTTGGGCCAGCAAAAGAAAAGTGACCCGGACCGCGGCAGCGGTTCGGAACGCCCGCTGCGTAAGCGGCAAGCTGGCGATATCGCTCGGTCAACGCGTGACCGCAAGCACCCGCCCCTCATCCCACCTTCTCCCCAAAGGGGAGAGGGCAAAGGCGGGCTTAGCCGTGCTTGCGGAAGTACAGCCAGGCCACCAGTGCCAGCACGACGGCGGGCAGCAAGTTGGCGAGGAACGGCGGTACGCCATAGACGGTGCCGAAGTTCACCATCGCCTTCTGCAGGAAGTACCAGCCGATGGCGAGCAGCATGCCGATGAACATGCGCTTGCCCAGGCCGCCCGAACGCAGCGTGCCGAACGCGAACGGCATGGCGCACAACACCAGCACCAGCACGTTCAGCGGATAGAGCGCTCGCGTCCAGAACGCCGAGGCATACACGCCGGGATTCTGATTGTTCGCTTCCAGATAGGAGATATTGCGCCGCAGATCGCGCATCGGCAGGTATTGCGGCTGGATCACCGATTGCTCGAGCACCTGCGGATTCAGGTGCGAGTCCCAGCGCTGGCTGGGGATCGTGGTGCTATGCACGCCCTGCTCATCGAGGGTGGAGCTGCGTACCTGGCTCATCACCCACTGCCGCCCGTCGTGCTCGGCCGTCTGCGCCCAGTCGAAGTGGGTCACCTGCCCGTCGGGCGTGAGCGTGAACACGCGCACGTCGTGCAGCTGCACCGTGGCATGCGTGCCATGGCGTTTGGCCGTCCAACCCTTGGCATTGATGATGCGATCGCCGTCGCGCGCCCACAGGCCGGAAGCGCCACCCAGGCCCACGTTGTTGGTCTTCAGGCGCAACTGCATTGCCTGGGCCTGCTGGTCGCCCCAGGGTGCCGCGGTCTCGCCCAGGATGACCACGCCCACGATCAGGATGGCCACCACGCCCACGGCCGCCACGGCGATGCGCAACTTCGACAGGCCACACGCGCGCAGCGCGGTGAGTTCGTTGCTGCTGGCCAGGCCGCCCAGGCCAAGCAGGCCACCGATCAGCGCGGCATTGCCGAACATCTCGTACAGGCGACGTGGAAAAGTGACCAGCACGTAGACGACGGCATTGGTCAAGGTGAAGCCGTTCTTGCCTACGTTGCCGAGCTGGCGCAGGAACTGAAACACGGCGTCGAGGCCGGTGATTACCAGCCACACCATCAACATGGCGCTGAGCACGGTGATGCCGACCAGCCAGTCGACCCGCTTGATGCGCAACGCAGCGATCACGCGGCCACCTTGCGCGGCTTGCGCTCGACGTATTGGCTACGGAACATCCACGCGGCAATGCCAAACACGATCAAACTCACCATCCACATCGGTCCCGCGTGATGCCAGTGGCCCTTGATGATCTGGCCACGACACAGCGCCAGCAGCAGGTAATAGAAGTAGAAGCTGAGCACGGCCAGCAGCAGGCGGCCAAAGCGCGGCTCGCGCGGCGTCTGACGCGAAAGCGGCATCGCCAACATCAGCAGCACCAGGGTCATCGCTGGCGCAATGGTGCGCCAGGCGAACTCGGCGCGGGTATCGGGCGTCTCCATGTTCAGCAACGCCATCGTGGTCAACGATGCGGCGGGATCTTCCTCGCTGTTGTCCGCCTGGACGCTGGACAGCGACGCGTCGTTGCGCTCGTACTTCATCTTGCGCCAGTTATCCGCGCCCAGCGGGAGGTCGTACTGCCAGCCGTCCTTCAACGCCAGGAAGCGGTCGTTGCCGTCGCTTTCCTGATACAGCTGGCCACGCTTGCCGGTAACCACCTTCACATGCGTCACTTTGTCAGCGCCGACGCGCTCGGTCGCAATGAATGTATTGCCAAGCTGGCTGCCATCGCGACTGAGCTCATCGACGAAGATGATGCCGCCCCGGCCTGGCAATTCGGTGAAGCGTCCGGCATCGAGGCCGGCGGCGATCACCGAGCGGTTGGCCGCGGCCACCAAGGCGTCGGACGTGCGCACGGCCCAGGGCCCCAGCCATAGCGACACCGCGCCCACCAGGACGGCCACGCTCAACGCGAGTATCGCCATCGGGCGCAATAGACCGTCGGCACCCATGCCCGACGAGGCGAGCACGTGCATTTCGCTCTCACGGTACATGCGACCCAGGCCAAGCAGGACACCGAGGAAGGCCGACAGCGGCAACAGCGTGGTGAGGCCGGTAAGCATGTTCAGGCCCAGCACCTGGAACATCACGCTGGCCGGAAAACTGCCGTTGGCCACCTGCTGCAGCACGTGCGCGAACTGGGTGCCGGACATGATGGCCAGCAGCACGATGGCGGTCGCGGCTACGTTCTGAGCCAGCTCACGCAGGAAATATCGATCGAGGATGCTCAGAAACGGTCCTCACGCACGAAGTAGCCCGCGGCGCGAGGGGCGCGCCTGAAGGACGGGAAACAACCGTTAAGTGTACGTGCTATCGCCCGGGTCATGGGGACAGGTTCTCCACATGCGATAAGATGAAGGGCTTGGCGCCGCGCCTTTCGAGGCCGGCAAACCCCAAGTCTAGCCTGTCCGAACCTTTCCGGACCTTTCTGCAGGACATTACATGACTCTCCAGTTCAGCCTTGGCTCCGCCGCTCCCGAAACCGTCGATACCGCTTGCGTGGTGGTCGGCGTCTATGAGAACGGGATGTTCACCAGTGCCGCTGCCCGCGTCGACACTGCCGCGCACGGCGCCATCAAGCGCCAGGTCGAGAGCGGTGACATCAACGGCAAGGCCGGCACCACGACGCTGCTGTATGCGCCCGAGGGCGTCACGGCCAAGCGCGTGCTGGTGGTGGGACTGGGAACGCAGAAGACCCTGGATGGTGCACGCTACCAGCGCGTGAACGGCGAAGCGGTCCGTGCGCTCGGTCGCCTGCCGATCGACAGCGCCGTGTCCTACCTCAGTGAAGTCGACGTGCCCGGCCACGATGCGATCTGGCGTGTGCGTACCGCCGCGCTGGCCGCCGATCACGCCGCCTACCGCTACACCGCCACGTTCAAGCCGCGCGACAAGAGCCCGCAGCCGGAGCTGGGCGCCCTCACCCTGGCCGCCAGCCACGAGGCGCAAACCGGCCTCGACCAGGCTGTGGCGATCGCCGAAGGCGTGCGCTTTGCGCGTGAGCTGGCCAACCTGCCGCCGAACATCTGCAATCCGGCTTACATCGCCACCCAGGCCAGCCAGTTCGCCGAGCAGCACGACAAGGTCAGCTGCACGGTGCTCGATCACGTAGCCATGGACGAACTCGGCTTCGGCTCGCTGCTCGCGGTCGGTCGCGGCTCGGCCAACAAGCCCAAGCTGGTGGTGCTTGAGTACAAGGGCGGCGCCGACGGTGACAAGCCCTACGCGTTCGTGGGCAAGGGCATCACCTTCGACACCGGCGGCATCAGCCTCAAGCCGGGCCCCGGCATGGAAGAGATGAAGTTCGACATGGGCGGCGCCGCCGGCGTGCTCGGCAGCTTCGTCGCGACGGTGAAGCTGGGCCTGCCGGTCAACCTGGTGTGCGTGGTGCCGGCGGTGGAAAACATGCCCGACGGCGACGCCTATCGTCCCGGCGACGTGCTGACCAGCCTTTCCGGCCTCACCATCGAAGTGCTCAACACCGATGCCGAGGGCCGCCTAATCCTGTGCGACGCGCTCACCTACACCGCGCAAACCTTCCAGCCGAAGGTGCTGATCGATGCCGCCACGCTTACCGGCGCCTGCGTCATCGCCCTGGGCAAGCATGCCAGCGGCGTGATGAGCAAGCACGACGACCTCGCCGCCGAACTCGTCGCCGCCGGTGAAAAGGCACTCGACCGCGCCTGGCGCCTGCCGCTGTGGGACGACTACCAGGTGCAGCTCGAATCGGGCTTTGCCGACGTCGCCAATATCGGCGGCAAGAACGCCGGCGCGATCACCGCTGGCTGCTTCCTGGCGCGCTTCACCGAAGGTCAGCGCTGGGCGCATCTGGACATCGCCGGTACCGCCTGGGATGAAGGCCGCAAGGGCCTGGCCACCGGTCGCCCAGTGTCGCTGCTGGTGCAGTGGCTGATCGACCGCAGCGTCTGAGTTCCAACCAACGTCATTCCGGCACCTGCCGGAATGACGATCCCCGTCCACTCGCCCCGGCTATCAGCCCATGCCCCGTGCCGATTTCTATCTGATCGACAAGCCGCGCTTTCGCGAGCAACCGCTATTGCTGGTGTGCGAGTTGGCCAAACGCGCCTATGCATCGCAACAGCCCACGCTGATCCTCGCCCGCGACTTCGCCCAGGCGGAGGCGATCGATGAAATGCTGTGGGCGTTCGAGGAAGACGGCTATATCCCGCATCAGCTGGCCGGTGACGACGACGACGCGAACACGGCCGTGCTGATCGTTCCGCCAGGCATCGATACCGCCGACCGGCCCTTGCAGATCAATCTGCGCGAGGTCTGCCCGGCGGGCCAATACGATCGCGTGCTTGAAGTGGTGGCCGCCGATCCGGCGGAGCGCGAGGGCTCGCGTACGCGCTGGGGCGAGTACAAGCGGCGCGGTTTTGAGGTGAACAAGTTCGATATGTAGGCGGGGTGGTTTGCCCGCCTGGATGCAGGTGAGGTGACGTGGTTGCGGCGACGCTCAGGAGAGCTAAGAGATCGCCTGGTCAACCCGCATCAGCAACCTCCCGGACATCCGCTTCCGCCGCCTCCAGATGCTCCATGATGGCGTCGACAAGCTGCTCGCCGGTAAGCGGTTTGCGCAGGAACCCGTCCATCCCTGCCGCGCGCGCAAGCGCCTCCTCGTCACCACCCGAGCGAGCAGTGATCGCCACAATGGGCACGCGATGACCCGCTTCCTCACGCTGCCGGATGAGTCGCGCGATCTGGAAGCCATCGATACCCGGCAGGTCCAGATCCAGCAGGATCACATCGCACGGCGCCTGGGCGAGTTCGGCCAGGGCTGCCAGGCCGTTCACCACATAGCGCACGTCATGGCCCGCTCGCTCCAGCAAGCCACGGATCACGGCTGCGACGATCGCGTCGTCTTCGACCAGTAGCACGTTGAGCAAGGGTGCGGGTGCACGTTCGCCGCGCACCATGGATGCGTCATGCCATTCCGGTGCGAGCGGTAGTGGCAAGCGCACATGGAACGTGCTGCCGTAGGCCACCTTCGACTCCAGCTCGATGCTGCCGCCCATCATCGCCACCAGTTCGCGGCAAATGGCCAGGCCGAGCCCGCTGCCGGCCCGCCGTTTTGGACCGGTCGCCTGTTCAAAACGCTCAAACAAGCGCGCCCGGCTGGCTTCAGGAATGCCAGGACCGGTGTCGATGATGCTGAAGCACAAGCCGTGCTGGGTGCGCCGCGCACGCAGCGTAACACTGCCGCGCTCGGTGAACTTCATGGCGTTATTGGCCATGTTGAGCAACACCTGCTTGATACGCACGGCATCGCCAATCATGCGGTGCGGCAGGTCGTCGGCTATGTCCACATCGAAGCGCAGGCCCTTGGCATGCGCCTGACTCTGTTCGAGATGAGCCACGTCGTTGACCAGCGAACGCGGATCGAAGGGCGCGAGTTCCAGATCCAGCTTGCCCGCCTCGATACGTGCCAGATCGAGGGCGTCGTTGAGCAACTTCAGCAGCATACCGCCCGAGCGTTGCATGGCTTCGGCGTAATGATGCTGGATCTGGCTAAGTGGTGTGCTCAACAACAATTCCGCCATGCCGATGACACCGGTCATCGGCGTGCGTATCTCGTGACTGAGCGTGGCGAGGAATTGGGTTTTTGCCGCACTCGCCTGTTCTGCCAGACGGCTGCGCTGCTCGGCCAGCTGGATCTGATGGCGATGTGCCAGTCGACGGCGCCATGCCTGCAAGGCCAGCCAGATCGCGAGCACGGCCAGCAGCACGTAGCCGCACCACGCCCACCAGCGCGCCCACGGCGGCGCCTGCACGTGGATCTGCAGGGGCGCTGACAGACTTACCCATTCGCCATCGGCGCCTGCCGCCATCACGTCCAGGGTGTAGTCGCCCGTCCCCAGGCCGGCGAAGTCGCGTTCGCCACGGCTGCCGGTGTCCACCCATGCGGTATCCACGCCATGCAGGCGAAAACGGTAACGGTTGGCGGCGGGGTCGATGTACGAGAACACGCGCGACTCGACATTGAGGCCACGATCCTTCCAGCCGACGAACAGCTCGCCGGATGAAGTGATCGGAATATCCTCCACGATGCCGTCGCGAAGAACGCTGACGCGCGTGATCCCCAGCTGCGGTGGCGTGACGTGCTCGTCAATGCGATTGGGATTGAAGCCCATCACGCCGCCAAGGGTGGGCGCGTAGATGGTGCCATCCGCGGAGCGTCCGAATCCGCGCAGAAATTCGCCGTTGCTCAGGCCATCCTGCAAGCCGAGTTGGCGGAAGCGGCCGCTGACCGGGTCGAAACGCCAGAGGCCATCGCGGCCGAAGATCCACACGCGCCGATGCCTGTCCACCGCCAGATCGACCACGTTGATGGACGGCCACCCGCGCGCACCATCAACCTTGCGGTCCAGCGCCAGGCCATCGCCTTCGTAGTGATAGTGTTCGAGTCCGTCGGGTCGCGCCATCCACAGGCCGTCTTCGGTAAAGTCGAAGGCATCCACGGCCTGGTTGTTGTTGACACCCGGCACGGGCTCGAAATGATCGCGGGTGCGATCCAGTCGCAACATGCCACCATCGCTGGCGTACCAGAAGGTTCCGCGGTTGAGCGTAATCTGGCTGCCCCAACGAGTCTTTTCGTCCGCCGGCAAGAACGGCACCGGCGAGACTTCCATGGTCTCCTGATCGACACGGAACAAACCCTCGCCAAACGTACGTGCATAGAGCTTGTCATCAGGTCCGACCTCCACTTCGAGCGGATGCCGCATACCCTTGCTGCTTGAAGGCACCATATCGAGCTTGCCGTTGCTGTAGCGAAACAGCGCGCCCTGCACGGTGATCCACAAACGCGACTGCGCGTCCTGGGTCATCCCCAGCACATCGCCGCGTAAGCCGGACAGCACATGCTCGACCGCGCCGGTGGCCGGCCACAGCTTGTCCACGCGCCCATTGCGTTCACCCACCCAGATCGAGCTGTCCCAGCCTCGGGCAATCGCATGCGCCACCGAGTCGCGCAGGCTTAACTCATCGTCGGGGATATGGGTGAAACGGCTGACACTGTTCCAACCGGGAGCCAGATAGGCCACGCCGCCATCGAACAGGGCGATCCACAGGCCGCCTTCGTTGTCCGTATGGATTTGCCACACCCACGTGCCTGGCAGGTTGCCGTAAAGCACAGGCTGGTTGATGACCCCTTGTAACGGCGCATCCTTGCCGTTCTGCAGGAACAGTCCGCGCTGGGTGCCCACCCATAAACGCTTGGCACCGTCACGAACACTTGTCAGCACATTGGTTTCGGGAAGCTCGCCACGCCCGACCTGTCGAGCGACGTCATGACGGCCGACCACGAACAGGCCATGCGACGAAGCGATGCGTATCTCGTCGCCGTCCCCTTCGATGCGCCAGGCGTCCAGCGCCTGTCCGGCTCGATCCGTCGTAATCGCATGAAATACGCCAGCCGCATCGCGACGAAATACGCCGTTGTCACTGCCGACCCACAGCTGCCCGCGCGCGTCCACGAACAGGGCGCCGACCGTCCCCAGCGCGGCCGGCTGGTCGCCCGCCGGCGGCACCACCACGTGATCGAAGCCACGACCATCGACACGCATGTGATCAAGACCCGCAGCCGTGCCGACCCAGAGGGTGCCATCGCCGGTCTGCGCGATCGACCAGGCCTTGTCGCTGCTCAGGCTCGACGGATCCTTCGGCTCGTGTCCCCAATGCTGGAACGCATCGGAGCGCTCGTCATAACGATTGAGGCCCGCTTCCAGCCCGGCCGCCCACAGATGCCCACCCCGGTCGAACACCAGGGCGGAGATGCCATTGTTGAACAGTGATTGCGGCTCGTCCGCCACATGGCGGAACACCTTGAAGCGGACCCCGTCGTAGCGGGCGATGCCACTTTTGGTGCCAAACCACATCGCACCATCCGGCGCTTGCGCCATGGTGTACACACTGCTGCTGGGAAGCCCTTCGGCCGTGCCGTAGCGACGGAACTGCGGCGTTGGCAACGTAGCGGCAGCCGGAGGCGCAACTGTGGTGGTGGTCACCGCAGCCGTGGGTGTGGTTCCGAACAGGAACACGCTGAGCAGCAAAGACGGCAGCATGGACTCCCCCCAAGTCGTTCGATGATGCCAGACCCTTCGCGTCAGGACGAGCCGCGGCCCCGTGAGGACCGTCGAGGCGGCGGTTGATCGGCGTATCCCTACCCGGTGAAGGCGGCGCCACGCTCGACCCGCGCCCCGATGCCTCCCAGGCTCTACCATGCAGCGATGTCCCGACGACTACGCTGGCTGCTCGCTGCTATCGCCCTCGCCGCCCTGCTATGGCTGTTGCTGGCCATTGCCGAACGGGCACTCGCCCTGGCGCAGCGCTTTCTTGGCCTGCCAACCTGGCTGCAATGGACCTTGGGCGCCACGCTGGCCGTGTTCGCCATTGCCGGGCTTGCCGTGCTTTGGTGGCTGGTAAGACCTCGGCGGAAGCGCAAGGCCGTACCCGCGCCCGATCGCGGCGCGCTGGAACGCCGCGTGGAACGCCTGCGCGAGCAGGGCGCCGATACGCATGCGCTCGGCACCGAGCTGCTCGAACTGGATCGACGCCGCGCCACCGCCCGGGTGTACGTGGCATTGTTCGGCGAAATTTCGACCGGCAAGTCCACCTTGATCCGCGCGCTGTCGCCGTCATCCGCTGCGCGCAGCGATGTCCGCGGCGGCACGACGCGGCAGGTGGCGCACTTCGACAGCGCTCTCCCCGATGGCCGCACGCTGGTCATCGCCGATGTGCCCGGCAGCCGCGAGGCCGATGGCGCGACCCACGAAACCCTGGCCCGCGACGAGGCGTTGCGCGCGCATGTCGTCATCTACCTCTGCGCGGGCGATCTCACCCGCACGCAGGTGGAGGAAGTGCGTTGGCTCGCCGACTTCGGTAAACCCCTGCTGTTGGTGCTCAACAAGGCCGATCAATGGAGCGCGCACGAGCTGGATCTACTGCGCCAGCGGCTGCGTGAGCAGACCAGGGGAATGGCGAGCAGCGTGGTCACGGTCAGCGCAGGCGGCTCCGAGCACTTCCGGCGACAGCTGGCCGACGGCGGCATGGAACAGGTGGAACGCCAACGCAAGCCGGCGATCCAGGGCCTGATCGGCGCCTTGTCGCGCCTTACCGCCGCCGGCACCGAAAGCCTTGAGCCGCAACGCGAGCATGCGGTACTGGCCGGCCTGCACGAACGCACCGGGGCCCTGGAAGCGCAGACGCGTGCCGCAGAAAGCGAGCGCGTCGTTCGCAAGTACGCGCGCCGCGCCATCGTGGGTGCGATGGCGGCAGTGGCGCCCGGCAGTGACCTGATCATCCAGGGTGCACTGGCTGCCGCGCTGACGCGCGAACTGGCAGCCCTGTACGAGGTCCGCGTGAGCGACGTGCAGATCGAGGACTTCGTGCAGCAAGCCAAACTCACCCTGCGCACCGGCAGCTCCATCGTGCTCGCGATTGCGGGCAATGCACTCAAGGCATTTCCCGGCCTGGGCACCCTCGGTGGCGGCGTCCTGCATGCGTTTGCCTACGCACTGATCTTCGACAGCATGGGGCGCGCCCTGGCCAGCTCGCTGGCCGAGCGCAAGGCGCTGGACCAGGACGATGCCAGCGCGCGACTCAAGACCTTGCTCACCGAGACCGGCGGTTCCCGCCTTCGCCAATTGGCCACGCTTACCATGGATACGCTGCGCGAACGCGACGAGGGTCATGGTCCTACACCCGGCTGAACGCGACTGACTGAGCTTCATTCGGGAAACAATATGTTCTGTCGAGGCTGCTGGCATCGCCGCCGCCGTTCGTCCAGACTTCGGCCCATGACCAGGTCGCGCCTCCAACGCTGGGCCCTATCCCTGTTCGCCGGCTTGCTGCTAAGCGCTGGCGCGCAGGCGGCGCCCGTCGCTTATCGCTACGACACGACGCACAGCCAGATCGTTTTCAGCATCGACCACAACGGTTTCTCGCGCCCGTTCGGGCGATTGCATATCGCCCAGGGTTGGCTACGCTTCGATCCAGCGGACTGGAGCCAGTCGGCGACCGAGCTGGACATCGACCTGACCAGCATCGACATGGGTGACGAGGCGTGGAACGCCGCCGTGCGCAAGCCCGCCTATCTGGATGCCGAGCGCACGCGCTACGCGCATTTTGTCAGCACCTCGGTAGAGCGAAAGGACGATCAGCACGGCGTGCTGCACGGCAACCTCACGCTGCGCGGGGTAACCCGCCCGATCGATCTTGCTTTCACCGTCAACCGCATCGGCACCACCATCTACGGCCTGCGTACCACCGCTGGCTTTTCCGCCAACACCATGCTCAATCGCGATGACTTTGGCATCACCGCCACCCCGAATTCGATCGGCCATGGCGTCAGCGTATGGCTGGAACTGGAAGCGATCCAGGACGATCACGTTCAAACCACCAAGGAATCACCATGAGTCTGCGCAGCACCCGTCGCCAATGGGGCTCGGTCGCCAAGTTTTTCCATTGGACGACCGCGCTGTTGATCATCGGCAACGGCATCTTCGGCCTGGCCATGGACCTGGCCAGTTCGCCGATGCAGAAGATCAATTGGCTGGCCCTGCACAAATCGATCGGCCTCACCGTGCTGGCCTTGCTGCTGTTGCGATTGCTTTGGCGCTGGGGCGACCAGCGCCCGGTGGAGGAACCCGCACCGCGCTGGCAGAAGATCGTCGCGCATGCCGTGCATGGCACGCTTTACCTGCTGATCGCCGCCTTGCCGCTCAGCGGATGGTGGTTCAACTCGATCGTGGGCAAGCCGCTGCAGTTCTTCAAGCTGTTCAATCTGCCGGCGCTGACGGCCGCTGATCCTGCCATGCGTCACACCGCGCACGAGTTGCACGAATATTTGTTCTGGATTCTGGTGGCCGTGCTGGTGCCGCACATCGCCGGCGCGCTGAAGCATCACCTGCTCGATCGCGACAATGTCTTGCTGCGCATGCTCCCCTTCCGTCGCCTGCGCGAGAGCTCCCCCTCCCAAGGAGAACCCCGATGAAACACCTTGCCCTCAGGCACCTCGCCCCGTTGTTGCTCGCCCTGGCCTTGCCCGGCCTGGCCAGCGCCGCTGACTACACCGTGCAGCCGGCCGCCAGCAAGCTCGGTTTCACCAGCAGCTTCCAGGGCCAGTCATTCGATGGCACGTTCGGCAAGTGGACGGCTGCGATCAGCTTCGACGCGGCCAAGCTCGCCGCCTCCAAGTTCGACGTCCAGGTGGATCTGACCAGCGCCAAGACGGGCGACAACGACCGCGACGGCGCCCTGCCCGGTCCGGACTTCTTTAGTGCTGCGAAATTTCCGCAGGCGCATTTCGTCACGACGGGCTTTCGTCAGAACGGCGCGCAAGTGATTGCCGATGGCAACCTCACGCTGCGAGGTGTAACCAAGCCGGTGAGTCTCAATATCACGTTCAAGCCGCAAGGCAGTGGCGCGACGCTGGACGTGAGCGGCTCGGTGAAGCGCCTCGATTTCGGCGTGGGCGGCGGCGACTATGCCGACACCTCGGTGATCGGTGCCGACGTGAAGATCAACGCACATCTCGTGCTCGCCGCAAAGTAACTCGCTGACATGGCGGTGGATACGCTGTGGCGACGCTTGCGTGGCTGGCTCAAGCCAGACGCGTCCGTCGCCGCAGCGCCCGGCGCTACCGCCAGCACCGATACGGCGCAGTCGCGCATGACGGCAAGTCTGCGCAGCCTGCTCGACGACCCCACCATATCCCCATCCATCCGCAGCGATCTTGCTGCGGATTTCGGCCGCATCGAAGCGATGCTTGAGCGGCTGGAGCGCGGCGAGTTGCACGTGGCGGTGTTCGGCCGCGTCTCCGCCGGCAAGTCGGCACTGGGCAACGCCTTGCTGGGACGCGAGGCGTTCGCCGTGGGGGTGCTTCACGGCACCACCAGCGCAGCCCAGCAAGCCACGCTCGATGAAGCGATCCAGGACGGCCTGGTGCTAATCGATACACCGGGCATCAATGAACTGGATGGCGAGGCTCGCGAGCGCCTGGCGTTCGATGTGGCCGAGGTCAGCGACCTGGTGATCTTCGTTGCCGATGGCGACCTCACTCGCGATGAGCTGGACGCCATCCACACGCTCGCCGCCACACAGCGCCCCGTGCTGCTTGCCTTGAACAAAGCCGACCGTTATCGCGCGGATGAACGCGAAGCCCTGCTCGATCGATTGCGCGAGCGCACGTCCGGACTGGTACGGCCGGAGGATGTGATCGCCGTCGCCGCGCGCCCCTCGCCTGAGCGTGTGCTGGACGTCGATGCGCGTGGCCGCGAACATGCACAGGAACAGCAGCGTCTACCTGATGTCGCGGCGCTGCGCGAACGCCTGCTGGCCATCGCACAACGCGAAGGCAAGACGCTGTCCGCACTCAATGCAGGCCTGTATGCCGGGCGTCTCACCGATCAGGTGAGTGCACGCATTGCCGCCAGCCGGCGCCAGTTGGCGAGCCGCCTGATCCGCCAGTACTGCATCGCCAAGGGTCTGGCGGTGGCGCTGAATCCGATCCCGGTGGCGGATCTGTTGGCCGCGGCGGGGCTCGATGCAGCAATGGTGGTGCAGCTGTCACGCGTCTATGGTTTGCCGCTGACCCGCGCTGAATCCGGCCGCCTGGTCGCGGTCATTTCCGCGCAGCTCGCGGCCCTGATGGGCGCGATCTGGGGCGTGCAGTTGGTGGCGTCCACGCTCAAGGGCGTGAGTGCTGGGCTTTCCGTGCTGGTCACCGCCGCCGCACAGGGCGCCTTGGGCTGGTATGCCACGGTCTTGATCGGGCGCGCCGCGGAGCGCTATCTCGTCGCGGGAAAATCTTGGGGCGACCAGGGCGCCAAGCGCGTGGTCGCGGAGATCATGGCCAGCCTCGATCGCGATTCGATCCTGCGCGAAGCACGCGAGGAAATTCTCAGGCGCCTGAAATCACGCTGAGTCGCCAGCACGAGCCCCGGCCAGAAACGTCTTGACGGTGACCGCATCAAATGGCCAGTCCAGCTCGCGGCCATCGTGATCATCCCGCAGCACCGGCACGCGAACGCCGTAACGCTCTTCCAAGGATGCATCGTCATCGACCCAAACGCTGTCGAAATCCGGCGCGCGCGCCTCCGCCATCACGGCCAGCGCCTGGTCGCAAAGATGGCAGTAGTCGCGTTGGTAGAGCACGAATCGCATCGACATGGACGGCAGACGATACGCCAGGCTGCGATCGTCGGCGAGTACGTTGTGACTGGAACCCATGCTGAGGGGCGCCGACCGAACGAACATGCGCTCGCCATACGCATACGCACTGAAACGGCACCGCTGCGGCGCGGCAACCATCGCGGCGCAGCCTGCGTAGAATAGGCGCTCCTCCTCGCCCACATTGCGCATTCCATGGCTGTCAGCGTATTCGACCTGTTCAAGATCGGCATCGGCCCATCCTCCTCGCACACCGTCGGTCCCATGCGTGCGGCGGCGCGTTTCGCCGAGCGCTGGCTGGAAGAAAAAGGTGTACTTGATCGCGTCACGCGCGTGCGTGCCGAGTTGTATGGCTCACTCGCCATGACCGGCCGCGGCCATGGCACCGATAAAGCCGTGCTGCTGGGCTTCGAAGGCGCGCATCCGGACACGGTCGATCCCGACCGGATTCCCGAGACGCTGGCACGCATCCGCTCGACCCATCGCCTGCGCGTACTCGGCAAGCACGAGATCGAGTTCGAGGAAAAGCGCGACCTGGTCTTCAACAAGCGCCAGAAGCTGCCGTTCCACACCAATGGCATGCGCTTCTCGGCCTACGACGCTGAAGGCCATGAATTGGCCACGCGTGACTATTACTCCGTCGGCGGTGGCTTCGTGGTGAATCACGACGAAGCCGCCGAAGACCGCATCGTGGCCGATACCACCGAGCAGCCGTATTCGTTCTCCACCGGCGATCAGATGCTTGCGCTGTGTGAGAAGCACGGCATGACCATCGCCCAGTTGATGATGGAAAACGAAAAGGTCTGGCGCAGCGAGGCAGAAACACGCGCCGGTCTGCTGGTCATCTGGAAGGCCATGCAGGACTGTGTCAATCGCGGCCTGCGCTCGCCCGGCGTGCTGCCCGGCGGCCTCAAGGTGACGCGCCGCGCACCGGGCATGGCCGCTGAGCTGCGCAACGAGCCGGAGGCCGCACTGAAGGACCCGCTGACCATTCTCGACTGGGTGAACCTGTACGCGCTCGCGGTGAACGAAGAGAACGCGGCCGGTGGCCGCGTGGTGACCGCGCCGACCAACGGCGCAGCCGGCATCGTGCCGGCGGTGCTGCACTACTACCACCGCTTCTGCCCGAAGTCGGACGAGAACGGCATCATCGATTTCATGCTCACCGCTGGCGCCATCGGCATTCTCTACAAGGAAAATGCTTCGATCTCCGGCGCCGAAGTGGGCTGCCAGGGCGAAGTGGGCGTGGCCTGCTCGATGGCCGCCGGCGGCCTCACCGCCGCGTTGGGCGGTAACGTGCTGCAGGTGGAGAATGCCGCCGAGATCGGCATGGAACACAACCTCGGCCTTACCTGCGACCCGATCGGCGGCCTGGTGCAGATTCCCTGCATCGAACGCAATGCGATGGGTTCGGTCAAGGCCATCAACGCCAGCCGCATGGCGCTCAAGAGCGACGGCAAGCACCGCGTATCGCTCGACAAGGTGATCGCCACCATGCGCGAGACTGGCCGCGACATGAAGGACAAGTACAAGGAAACCTCGCGCGGCGGGCTGGCGGTCAATGTGATCGAGTGCTGAGCTTCTAACCCCCTCTCCCCTTTGGGCAGAGGGCTGGGGTGAGGGGCGGGTGCTTGCGGCCACGCGTTGACCGAGCGATATCGCCAGGGTGCCGCTTACGCAGCGGGCGTTCCGAACCGCTGCCGCGGTCCGGGTCACTTTTCTTTTGCTGGCCCAAAATAAAAGTAACCCAAAGAAAATGGCCTAAAGAGCCAGAGCTCATAGCATGGCGCGGGATACGAGCCTGACGGGCGTGGCCAGCCGAATGAGTGGCGGCCCATGGCCTAAACACCGCCGCTACCCCGCAACGCGCCGTAGCGCAGAGGGCTTAAAGCGTCGGTGGTGTGGTGGCTAGCTAGGCACACGGTTACGGCAACCGTTTCGACCGTCGGCCAGACCTGTTTTAAGTCCTCATCGCATCGGCGCGTTGCGGGGTAGCCGCTGTGTCTCGCCGTGGGCAGCCAACTACCCGCTCGCGCAAACCTTCCAACGCTTCTATCCCACGGAGTGCTACCAGCTCTTAAGGCCGTTTTCTTTGGGTTACTTTTCTTTTGGGCCAGCAAAAGAAAAGTGACTCGAGCGCCGGCAGGCGATCGAAACGCCCGCGGCGTAAGCGGCACCCTGGCGATATCGCTCGGTCAACGCGTGATCGCAAGCACCCGCCCCTCATCCCAGCCTTCTCGCCCACAGGGACTACCTTCGGGTCGCCCCAAGGGAAGAAGGAGCTGAGGATTGTCCCTTTCCACAAGCGATTCAATCACCTGCCTGTTGCAGCACGGCACGGCCCGTGATTCCTGCCGGGCTGACAGCGCCGCGCCGGGTCTGTCATGATCCGCCCCTTGCGTCGCCCGGGTGGCGACCCGTCGATCCACTGACCTCGGAACCCGCATGTCTTCATCCAGCCCCATCCGCCGCGATGTCGGTCCCTTCGCCCTCATGCTTACCGGCCTGGGCTCGATCATCGGCTCAGGTTGGCTGTTTGGCGCCTGGCGCGCGGCCGGCCTGGCGGGTCCTGGCGCCGTCTGGGCGTGGGTACTTGGCGCGGCCATCATCATGACCATCGCACTGACCTATGCCGAACTCGGTGCCATGTTCCCGGAGTCGGGCGGCATGGTGCGCTATAGCCATTACTCGCATGGCTCGCTGGTCGGCTTCATCGGCGCGTGGGCGAACTGGATTGCGATCGTCTCGGTGATCCCGGTGGAAGCCGAGGCGTCGGTGCAGTACATGGCCTCGTGGCCATGGCAGTGGGCGCATGATCTGTACATGCACATGCCTGATGGCCATGGCGAGTTGGCGCCTGCCGGCCTGGCCATCGCCGCGGTGTTGGTCATCATCTACTTCTTGCTCAACTTCTGGAGCGTGAAGCTGTTCGCGCGCTCCAATACCGCCATCACCGTGTTCAAGCTGGTGGTGCCTGCCGCCACGGGTCTCGCACTGATCGCCAGCGGCTTCCACACCGAAAACTTCTCGGTCGGCGTGCATGGCGATGCGCATGCCCTCGACTTCGCCGCCGTGCTCACCGCCGTCGCGACCGCCGGCATCGTCTTCAGCTTCAACGGCTTCCAGAGCCCGGTGAATCTTGCCGGCGAAGCGCGCAATCCGGGCAAGAGCATTCCGTTCGCGGTGATCGGCTCGATCGCGCTGGCCACTGTCGTCTACATCATATTGCAGGTGGCCTATATCGGCGCGGTGCCACCGGACTTGCTGGCCAAAGCCGGCTGGCACGGTGTCGACTTCCGCTCGCCGTTCGCCGAACTGGCCATCCTGGTCAACCTGCACTGGCTGGCGATGCTGTTGTACGTCGACGCCTTCATCAGCCCCAGCGGCACCGGCATGACGTATACCGCCACCACCGCCCGCATGATCTACGGCATGGAGCGCAACGGTACGCTGCCGAAGATCCTCGGTCGCATTCACCCGAAGTGGGGCGTGCCGCGCCCGGCAATGTGGTTCAACCTGGCGGTGTCGTTCGTCTTCCTGCTGTGCTTCCGCGGCTGGGGCACGCTGGCGGCGGTGATCTCGGTGGCCACCATCATTTCCTACCTCACCGGCCCGGTGAGCGCGATGACGCTGCGCCGCACGGCGCCGGACCTGCACCGCCCGCTGCGCATCAAGGGCCTGCCGATTCTCGCCGGCCTCGCCTTCATCCTCGCGACCGAGCTGCTATTTTGGGCGAGGTGGCCGCTGACAGGCGAGATCATCCTGCTGATGGTGGTGGCCCTGCCGGTATACCTGTATTACCAGGCCAAGACGGGCTGGCACGATTTCGGGCGCCAGATGAAGGGTGCCTGGTGGCTGGTGGTCTATCTCCCGGTGATCGCCGCCCTGTCGTGGGCCGGCAGTGATCAGTTCGGCGGCAAAGGTCTCTTGCCTTACGGCTGGGACCTGCTCGTGGTTGCCGTGTTTGGCCTGGTGTTCTATGTCTGGGGTGTGAAGTCCGGCTGGCGCACGCCGTCGGTGGAAACGGCAGAAATCGAAGCACTCAGCAACTCGCCGCACCACTGAGCCACGCTCGACGGCGCAAACAGAAACGCGCGGTGATGAGCCGCGCGTTTTTTTGTGGTGAATCGCCGAGTGTTCCAGTCATCCCCACCCAGCTAACTGAAACATCACCGCGGCGCCAACGCGAGTACGTCACCAAGCAGGGCTTGCGCCGTCACCTCCGGCCCCGCGCCCGGCCCCTGGATCACCAGCGGCTGGGTGTTGTAGCGCGTGGTGGTGAGGGCGAACTGGTTGTCGGTGCCATACAACCGTGTGGCCGGATGATTGGCCGGCACTTCGACCAGACCGACGCGGGCACGGCCACGCTGATTGAGCCGTGCCAGGAAGCGTAGCGAGCCACCGCGCGATTTGGCCTCTGCGTGGCGGGTGGCGAGCGGCTCATCCAGTTCTTCCAGGCGTGCAAGGAAGGTTTCCACGTTCACCGAGCGCAGCGACTCAGGCACCAGGCTCTCCACTTCCACTTCATCCGGGCGCAACGCGAAACCCGCGCAACGGGCGAGGATCAACAGCTTGCGCGCGACGTCTTCACCCGAAAGATCCGAACGCGGATCGGGCTCGGTGTAACCCAGTTCGCGCGCGCGACGCAGCAGGGCAGAGAACGGCTGGCTGCCGTCGTACTGGTTGAACAGGTAGGAAAGCGAACCGGAAAACACGCCTTCCAAGGTGAGCAAGGCATCGCCGCAATGGCGCAGGCGACGCAGCGTGGATAGCACCGGCAAGCCCGCACCCACGGTGGCCGAATCGCCATAGGTGCCGCCCTGCGCCAGGGCGCTTTGCAGCGAGCGCCAGCCCGGCAAGTCACCACCGGCAAGCGATTTGTTGGCGGTGACTACGTGATAGCCACGCGCCAACCAATCCGCATGGCGAGAGGCGAGCGTGCCGCAAGCAGTGGCGTCAATGATCACCTTGACCCGGGCATCGCTCGCATCGAGTGCGCTGAGCAGCGCAGCATCGTCGCGGTGGTCACCCTGACTCTTGAGCTTTTCGCGCAAGGCGCGATCGGCCAGCGGCTCGACCTGGATCTGCTGGCGACGCGAATTGGCGGCTCCCACCAAGCGGATCGAGGCCGCCGCCGGCGTGTTGAGTAACTTGAGGAACGCTCCGCCCACCACGCCCGTGCCGAGCAAGACCGTGGCGATGGACGACGGCGCCTGCTGTTTCGTTGCGCATGCGGCTTCGTCGATCCGGATGGCGCTCATGCGCTGACCCTGCGTTTGGCGTAACCCAGCGCTTGCGCGCGGCCCAGCGCGGCATCGAGATCGCGCAGCAGGTCGTCACCATCTTCGATGCCGATCGAAAGACGTAGCAGGCTGTCGGCGATACCGGCGGCGCGACGCGCCTCCGGCGCCATGGAGGCGTGCGTCATCGACGCAGGATGCGCGATCAAGCTTTCCACCCCACCGAGCGATTCGGCCAGCGAGAAATAGTGCAGCCCATCGACAAAGGCTTCGATGTTGGACGCATCGCCTTGCAGTTCAAAGCTGAGCATGGCGCCAAAGCCCAACTGCTGGCGCGCCGCCAGCGCATGACCCACGTGACTCTCCAGGCCTGGGTAATAGACTTTGCTCACGGCTGCATGGCCGTCCAAACGATCCGCAATGCGAACCGCGTTTTCCTGATGCTGACGCAGGCGCACACTTAGCGTGCGCAGGCCGCGCAAGGTCAGGAAGCTATCAAAGGGGGCGCCGGTGAGGCCGTTGCAGTTGCCCCACCACTTCAGCTGCTCGGCGACCGCGGGATCGCGCGCCACGACCGCACCGCCCACGACATCGCTGTGACCGTTGATGTACTTGGTGGTGGAGTGCACCACCACGTCCGCCCCCAGGGCCAGCGGTTGTTGCAAGGCCGGCGACAGGAAGGTGTTGTCGACCACGACCAAGGCACCCACCGCATGCGCAGCCTGCGCCACGTGGCGGATGTCGGTAATGCGCAGCAACGGGTTCGATGGCGTCTCCACCCACACCAGCGCAGGCTTGCCGGCGAGGCCTTCGGCCAGGGCATGGCCGTTGGTGAGGTCGATGAACTTCACCTGGAAGCGTCCCTTCTTGGCCCAGGCATCGAGCAGGCGCCAGGTACCGCCGTAGCAGTCGTGCGCGGCGATGATCGTCGCCCCGGCCGGCACCAGTTCCAGCGCTAGCGCCACCGCCGCCATGCCACTAGCGGTGACGACGGCGCCAGCGCCCTGCTCCAGCTCAGCCAGTGCCTCACCGAGCAGGTCGCGCGTGGGATTGCCACTGCGCGAGTAATCGTAGGTGCGCTTGCCGCCCAGCCCGGTGAACGCGTAGTTGGTCGACAAATGCAATGGTGGTACCACGGCACCGTGTTGGGTATCGGACTCGATGCCGGCACGCACAGCGCGGGTACAGGGGGATGGGGTCTCGCTCATGGGTGAATCTCCGTGCTTGTGGCGTTGCCGCGGGCGGCATGCATTGGTATCGGGGTCAACAACCGGCCAGCGCCTCGCGCAGCAACGGCGCGAGGCGATCGGTTTCCTTGAGGAAGGCGTCATGCCCGTACGGCGACTCGACCACTTCGAGCGTGGCCGGACCATGCAGGCGGCGCTGCAGCTCGCACAGGTCGGCGAGCGGTACCAGCCGGTCGGAAGGGAAGCCGATCAACGTGGCCGGCGCCGCGATCTGCTCCGGCGGCACGTCGTGCAGGTCGATGGATTCGGACAGGGCCAGAAAGCGCTCGACATCGAAACGCTCGACGAAGCGGCGGCCGGCGTGCTCCAGATAGTCCTCTACCGGGAAATGGAAACGACCGTCGCGAAACTCCGGTGCGGCGCCGAAACGGCGGGCAAACTCGTCGCTGCCGCGATACGTGGTCATGGCCAGTTGGCGGGCCAGCGCCAGCGCCTGTCCGGGCTGGCCGCAGTCCTGGCCCAGCCGCACGATCCCGCGCTGGACCGAGCGCTGCGCCGTGGCCAGCGGATGCGGGCGATGTGCACCGGCCAGCAAAACCAGCCGCCCCAGCGCATACGGATGACGCGCGGCAAACGCCAGCGCCGCCATGGCGCCATAGGACGAGCCGATGAAGGCATGTACACGCCCGATGCCGAGGGCCTCGATCAAGGCAGCCAGGGCATCGGCCTGGTCCTCGCTGGAAATGGCCTGTACATCTTCGAGGTCGGCTGGGGTGATCCAATCGATCGAGAGCACGCGGTAACGCTCCAGATCCAGCGCAAGCCCGCTACCGACCAGGGCCTGCCACCAGCCGGGAGAGGCATCGCCGTCGAGCGCCACCACGTCGCGACTGGCCGAGATGCCGCCCTGCACGATCACCGTGGGGGCGTCCGGGGCGCCACACCACAGGTAGTTCACATCGAGCTCGCACGGCGCGCTGCCGTACTTCGGCGTGATGGTGATGCGGCGGGTGCAGCGCTGGGTGGTGAGGTCCGGCCGCATGCCGCCAGCGGCCGCGGCAACGGCGGAGGCGATGGGCGTAACGGCTTGCTGCGGGCTGGACATCTCGGCTCTCTCCGGTCGGCATCGACCTGCGGACCGGAGAGGAGAGGAGAGCGCGTGGCGGCGCAACAACAGCGCGGCGGTGCGGATCTACCCTCATCTCGCGGCGTGCGCCCTAAGCGCTGCCGCAGGAATTGGCACCGTCGCGGAACTGTTCCGCAGGTTGCCCCGGCTTCAAAGGGCCTGTCCCTCCGCCGGTCTCGATGAGTTCGGTAGAATCTATCGTCGAAGGACATGCCTGTCAATAGACGTCTAAACGTCTAGGTGCATAGACCCCAATAGATGAACTGCCACGACGCCTTTTTGACATGACCGAAAGCCAGGCCAGGCAACGCTTTGAGCCCGATCGCACCAGGGCCTCACGCAGCCCTGGCGCGGCACCGGAAACTACTGCTTGATGGCTGTATACGACATGGTCCGGCCCTGCAATTTGTCTTCGAAGACCATTTCCATGCTCTTGCCGTCGGCACTCAGGGTCGACCTCACCACGGCAATGATCTTGCCCTCGCGCTTGTCGGTCTCCACCAGGGAGTTCTTGCCGACCTGCTTTACCATCACCGTGGTAATGCCTGGGTCGCCCTTGTAGGGGGCCTCGGTGCCATCCGTCTTGACGTCATAGGACTGCCCGGTCGGCGTAGTCATGCTCAGCTTGCCGCCATCTTCCTTATAGGTGAACAGCAGGCCATTGTCGGAGAAGCCCGTGATATCGGAGGTCACCCATGAGCCGGAGATGGCGTGCGAGCCACCCGGGCCCTTCGCCACCTGCTTCATGTCACCCTTGCCGGTGACCGGCTCGCTATTGGTGTTGCTGCTGTCGGTGAAGTCGAAATGGGCCGTCCTGCCGTCCGCCGACACGGTCGTCGTCGACGTGGCCACTACCTTGCCGCCCTTTTTCTCGGTTTCCTTCACCGTATGGTCGTCCACCACCTGCACGATCATGGTGTCGAAATACGGATGACCGGTAACCGTCTGGTCCGTTCCGTCGGCTTTGACGCTGATCGGCGGCACGCAGGTCTTGCACTCGTACATCCCTTTCTGCAGCACGATGACATCGGGCTTCTTGGACATCTGGACCTTGTTGGTATCGATCTTCCACGTGCCATCGAAGGTGTTCTGTGCCATCGCGCACAGCGGGCAAAACAAGACCAGCAGACCGATCCACAGTGACTTCTTCATGGTTGCGACTCCCCAGGTAGTGAGTGTGGCCAGGCATTGCCCATCGTCCCCGTGCAGACGTCTCTGCCGTTCGAGCAAGCTTCCCTTCCGAACCCAGCTGCTCGAACCTACGCCCGCCCTTCACCCCTAGCAATCAGCTGAATGGGTTAGAAAAAGCCAGCACATGGCAGGCGAATTTGCGACACGGCATGCAGGCTGCAACACTGCATCGACCCTAGGCCACGCACCGGCAAAAACCATGTCCATCGCCGCCAACCTCGTCATCGCCCTGGTCGCCCTGCTCCACGTCTGGTTCCTGATCCTGGAAATGTTCCTGTGGGAAAAACCGTCGGGGCGGCGAGCGTTCGGGCTCACGGCCGAATTCGCCGCGCAGTCCAAGGTGCTGGCGGCCAACCAGGGGCTCTACAACGGCTTTCTCGCCGCCGGCCTGTGCTGGGGTCTCTGGCTGGGCCGCAACGGCACCGATATCAAGCTGTTCTTTCTCGGTTGCGTGTTGATCGCCGGGCTGTTCGGCGGGCTGACTGCGAGCCGGAAAATACTCGTGATCCAGGCTCTGCCGGCCCTGCTTGGGCTAGTACTGGTGATGCTGGCCTGAACGCTTACTGGCATGGCGTCTCCTGCATCTGACGTGACGCTGTGCCATGCTTTTCGCTTGATCGCGATCCCGGACCAGCCCATGAGCCCCATTCAACAGGAAGCGGTGGGCAACCGCTTCGATCCCCGCCTGATGCAACACGCGCGCGAACGCACCTGGGCTGCGGTACAGGGCATCCGCGACCGGATGCGGCCCGGTATCAGCGAGGACCAGGCAAGGGCCGAAGCCGCCGAGGTCTTCCGTGCACTGGGCATGGAACGACTGTGGCACCCGGTGATCATTCGCATCGGGCCCAACACCACCAAGACCTACCGCGAGCGCTCCGACGCCAGCGTGCGCCTGGGCGAGAACGACATTTACTTCATCGACCTCGGACTGGTGTTCGATGGGCATGAGGGTGATGCGGGGGACACCTTCGTGGTGGGCCACGCTCCGGAGCACCAAGCCTGTGCCGATGCCGCGCGGGCACTGTTCAAAGTGGTCGCCGATGCATGGCGCAGCCAGGGCCTTAGCGGCGAGGCACTCTATGCCTTTGCCCAACAGCATGCCCAGGCGATGGGCTGGCAGCTGAACCACGAGATCAAGGGGCATCGCGTCAGCGACTTTCCCCATTCGGTGCACAAGGCCGGCGATCTCGGTGAACTGGGCGAACGGCCCTCCAGCGGCCTGTGGATCCTGGAAATCCAGATCGCCCACCCCAGCCAATCCTACGGCGCTTTCTACGAGGACCTGCTAAGCGTCGACTAGAACTTGTTCACGAGGAGTCCCGGCATGAGCAACGACGAAGCGATCCTTGAAGGCGGCTGCGACTGCGGCGAGCTGCGTTACCGCTTGATCGGCCCGCCGCTGTTCGTGCATTGCTGCCATTGCCGCTGGTGCCAGCGCGAGACGGGCACCGCGTTCGCCTTGAACGCCCTCATCGAAACCGAGCGGCTGAGCCTGCTCAAAGGCATGACCGAGGCCATCGTGACGCCCTCGCTCAGCGGCAAGGGCCAGACCATCATGCGCTGCCCAACCTGCCGCCTGGCCTTGTGGAGCCATTACGCCGGCGGCGGCCATGCGGTGGCCTTCGTGCGGGTGGGCACCCTGGACGAGCCCGATCGGCTCAGGCCCGACATCCACATCTACACGACGACCAAGCAGCCCTGGGTGGTGATCCCCGCCGGCGCGCCGGCGGTGGACGAGTTCTACCAAGCCGACCGGTACTGGCCGCCGGCAAGCCTGGAGCGGAGCCGGATCCTGCGGGAAAAGCTGGCAAGGGCCTAGTACAATGGCCGGTTCGCAAGCCTGATACCCCGCCATGTCCACGCATCTGACCGAAACCCGCCGTCGCCGCACCTTCGCCATCGTCAGCCATCCTGACGCGGGCAAGACCACGTTGACCGAAAAGCTGCTGCTGTTTGGCGGCGCCATCCAGATGGCCGGCTCGGTCAAGGGCCGCAAGGCTGCCCGCCACGCCACCTCCGACTGGATGGCGCTGGAAAAGGAGCGCGGCATTTCGGTGACCTCGTCGGTGATGCAGTTCCCCTACGAGGAGCGCATCGTCAACCTGCTCGACACCCCAGGCCACGCGGACTTCTCCGAAGATACCTACCGCGTGCTCACCGCGGTCGACTCGGCGCTGATGGTGATCGACTGCGCCAAAGGCGTGGAAGAACGCACGATCAAGCTGATGGAGGTGTGCCGCCTGCGCGATACGCCGATCATGACCTTCATCAACAAGCTCGATCGCGAGGGCCGCTCGCCGATCGAGCTGCTGGACGAAGTCGAGTCGGTGCTGGGCATCGCCTGTGCGCCGGTAACCTGGCCCATCGGCATGGGCAAGCGCCTGAAGGGTGTGTATCACCTGTTGCTCGACGAAGTGCATGTATTCGAGCAAGGCAAGAACTTCACCCGCCAAGACTCGACCATCTTCAGGGGCCTCGACGCACCCGGCCTTGCCGAGAAGATTGGCGCCGAAGCGCTGGCCGAACTGCGCGACGAACTGGAGCTGGTGCAAGGCGCCTCGCACCCATTCGAGCTGGATAAATACCTCGCTGGCAAGCTGACGCCCGTGTTCTTCGGCTCGGCGGTGAACAACTTCGGCGTGCAGCTGCTGCTGGACTTCTTTGTCGAGCACGCACCCTCGCCGCGCCAGCGCGCGACGCTGACGCGCGAGGTGAAGCCCGACGAAGAAAAGCTCACCGGCTTCGTGTTCAAGATCCAGGCGAACATGGACCCGGCGCACCGCGACCGGATCGCCTTCATGCGCGTGTGCTCCGGCACCTATACCGCCGGCATGAAGATGATCCAGACGCGCACCGGCAAGGAAGTGCGTATCGCCAACGCGCTGACCTTCATGGCCAGTGATCGCGAGATCGTCGAGTCGGCTTATCCCGGCGACGTGATCGGCCTGCATAACCACGGCACCATCGGCATCGGCGACACGTTCAGTGAAGGCGAGATGGTGAACTTCACCGGCATTCCGAACTTCGCGCCGGAATTGTTCCGCCGCGCACGCCTGCGCGACCCCATGAAGATGAAGGCGCTGCAGAAGGGCCTCGCACAGCTGTCCGAGGAAGGCGCGACCCAGTTCTTCCGTCCGCTGATGAGCAACGACCTCGTGCTTGGTGCGGTCGGCGTGCTGCAGTTTGACGTAGTGGCCTACCGCCTCAAGGACGAATACAGCGTCGACGCCAGCTTCGAAACCGTCGGTGTCGTCACCGCGCGCTGGGTGCATTGCGATGATGCAAAGAAACTCGAGGAATTCCGCGAGAAAAACGCCATGAACCTGGGCATCGACGCTGCCGGCGAACTGGTCTATCTCGCTCCCTCGCGCGTGAACCTGCAGTTGGCACAGGAGCGCTGGCCACAGGTCCGTTTCTCGGCCACGCGCGAGCACGCCACGTCAGTCGATCTCTGAGCAGCCGCCAGCGGTCCTCGCGCCACGCGCGTGGATGGCGAACATCGAAAACCGCGTCCAGGCTGCGAGTCCCATGGATGGCGCTCCATTGATCGCCATCGACGCGACGACATCGCGTCTCGTGAGTAATCGAGCCCCGTCAATGCCGCCGCTGCAACTAGAAGGCGTCTCGCTGCTAGCCTACCCCTTCATCCAGGGGGAACTACAACGCATGCAACAGGGACAAATCGCCTTCTCCACGCCAGCCTCTGCCACCCGCTGGCAACGCTGGATGGTGTTCTCGCCAGTAGCGCGCATCGTGTTCTTTGCCGCACTCATGTTCGTGCTGTACAAGCTGACCTACATGACGGTGGTCGGTCTTGGCGTGGTCGGCAAAGGCGTCGACCCGCTCATCCGTTCGCTGGGCATCCTGGCCATGTCGCTGCTGCCGGCCGTCATCAGCTACTTCGTCCTGGTCAAGGCGGTCGAGCGCCGCCCCATGCGTGAACTCGCGTGGCGCGATCTACCCAAGTGGGGCACGGCCGGCCTGGTCCTCGGCGCCGTGCTATTCAGTACGGTGGTGCTGGTACTTTGGCTGGCCGGCAGTTACCACGTCAGCGGCACCGACCCCCATGTGAATTGGCTGCCCGCCGTACTGGTCGTCGGCGTGGGCGCGGGTGTCGGCGAGGAAATCATTACGCGTGGCGTGTTGTTTCGCATGGTGGAAGAAGGGCTGGGCACCTGGTGGGCGCTAGCCATTTCCGCCCTGTTCTTCGGCGCCGCACACATCTTCAATCCAGGCGCCACCTGGTGGAGTTCGTTGGCCATCGCCATCGAAGCCGGCGTGCTGCTGGCCCTGCTCTATCACGTGACCCGCTCACTATGGGCCTGCATCGGCCTGCACGCGGCCTGGAACGTGATGCAGGGCACGGTGTTCGGCATTCCAGTATCCGGCACGGCAGCACACGGCTGGCTGATTTCCTCGCGCACCGGCTCCGACTGGCTGAGCGGCGGCGTGTTCGGTGCCGAGGCTTCGGTTGTCGCACTGATCATCTGCTCATCCTGCTCTGCCGTGCTGCTCGCCATCGCATGGCGCCGAGGTTCCATCGTCCCGCCGGCCTGGCGTCGTCGCTCACCCTCCATCGACCCGGTCACGGCCGCGTAGACCAGGCTGCGCCGACCCTGGACTGCCGATACCGAGGACAGCGACTAGAACTGCGGCGCGATGGCGCCGCAGGCTTTCGCTCAGTGTCGACTGCGCGCAGAGACCCACATGTCGATGCGGGCGCGGAATACTTCCTCACCGGCATCGTTGCGGACGTTGACCGTCACCGGCCATGCGTAGCCGTTGGTGGACTCGACCGCAGCGCTCTCAGGCTTCGCCAGCGCATGCATGGTCCCGACTGCCTTGGCCACGTACTCGACCGTCATGCCCTTCGGAATCCAACGCATGCTGGGCGGGATGGTGACATCGGTCATCACGCCCGCGCTCAATTCCGCGACGTTGCATAGGGCGATCGCATGCACGGTGCCGATATGGTTATGCACGCGACGGCGATCACGGATGCGCACCTCGCAACGGCCCGGCTCCAGTGCCATGAAGTACGGTGCAATGGTGGCGAAGTAAGGCGCCTTGAAGCAGATGAGGCGCGAGAAGATCCAGCGTCCGCCTGGCAGTGAAGCCAGGCGACGGTAAAGCGACAGCACCCGGCTCATGCAAACTCTCCAGTCAGGACGGAGCAGACGCTCCGTCCTTGCCCCGCGATGGGAGCGATTACGCTGCGTCCGCCAGCATCTTGTGATCCGCGCGGGTCACCGCCGCACGCAACTCGGACGGATCGAAATCGTCCACCGAGATGAACTCGAATACGCGCTCGCGCACGCGCTTGAGCAACTCGTACTCCGCAGCGGTGATCACGCCCGCCTGCATCGCCTCGACCAACTGGCCGCTGTAGTCGTGCGATTTGAACTGGCCCGCCTTCTGCGCCTTGCCAAACTTGCGCTCCACCGGCTCAGCCGCGATCACGTCTGGCAGCAGCGCATTCATGCGACCGATGGTGTTGTTGGCGGTCGGGGTGAGATAAGTCCACTCGGTGAGTCGATCGCGCGCTTCGCCCGGCGCCGTGATCAGGGCGGCTACGCGGCGACCCAGACGATCGGAAGGTGGCACTTCGCGACGGCCCAGGGGGAACACCAGTGCACGCAGCAACCAGGACACCGGACGCACCGGGAAGTTGCGGATCGCGCCATCCAGCGCCATCTGCATGCGCCAGACGCACTCATGGAACGCCCAGGCCAGCAACGGACGGTCCGCTTCCGGACGACCCGTATCTTCGTAGCGCTTGAGCATCGCGCTGGCGATGTACAAGTAGCTCAGCACGTCACCCAGCCGGGCCGACAGCTTTTCCTTGAACTTCAACTTGCCGCCGAGCACACCCATGAAGGTGTCGGCGCACAGCGCCAAGGCAGCCGAGTAGCGGTTGAGCTTGCGGTAGTAGCGGCGCGTATAGGCATCACCGGCGGTGTCGCCGAAGCGTGAGCCGGTGAGACCCAGGGTGAAGCTGCGTACCGCATTGGAAATGCCGAAGCCGATATGGCCGAACAGCGCGCGGTCGAACGTCTTCAGGCGATCGCCGTAATCGGCGATCGACAGCGCCTGCATTTCCTTCAGCACATAAGGATGGCAGCGGATCGCACCCTGGCCGAAGATCATCAGGCTGCGCGTCATGATGTTCGCGCCTTCCACGGTGATGGCGATCGGCACACCCTGCCAGGCGCGGCCCGCGTAGTTCTTCGGACCCAGCTGCACGGCCTTGCCGCCATGCACGTCCATCGCATCGCCGGCGATCACGCGCCCCCATTCGGTAGCGTGGTACTTGGCGATCGCCGACGGCACGGCCGGCTTCTCGCCGCGATCCACCGCCGCTGCGGTCGCACGCGACAGTGCGGCGGTGGCATAGGTCAGGCCGCCAATGCGAGCCAGCGCCTCTTCCACACCCTCGAAGCGGGCGATCGACAGTCCGAACTGCTTGCGCATGCGCGCATACGCACCGGTGGCCGCCACTGCAGCCCGCACACCGCCCGTTGCATTGGATGGCAGGGAGATCGCGCGACCGACCGACAGACACTCCACCAGCATGCGCCAGCCATGACCGGCCATGTGCGGGCCGCCGATCAGCACCGACATCGGTACAAACACGTCCTTGCCGTGCAACGGTCCGTTTTGGAATGGCACGTTCAACGGCAGGTGGCGACGACCGATTTCCAGACCCGGCGTCGAACGCGGCAACAGCGCCAGCGTGATACCGAGGTCTTCCTTTTCACCCAGAAGCTGCTCAGGGTCGTACAAGCGGAAGGCCAGGCCCACCACGGTGGCGATCGGTGCCAGGGTGATGTAGCGCTTGTCGAACGTGAGCTTCATGCCCAGCGTTTCGACGCCATCGACCATCTGTTTGCACACGATGCCGTAGTCGGTGATCGAAGTAGCGTCCGAACCCGCATACGGGCCGGTGAGTGCAAAGCAGGGAATCTCGTCGCCCACCGCGAGGCGCGGCAGGTAGTGGTTCTTCTGCTCGTCGCTGCCGTAGTGCAGCAGCAGCTCGGCCGGGCCCAGCGAGTTGGGCACGGCGACGGTCGATGCCACAGTGGCGGACATCGAGGCGAGCTTCTGCAGTACGGCGGAGTGCGCCAGCGCCGAGAAGCCCAGCCCGCCGTAGGATTTCGGAATGATCATGCCGAAGAACTTGTGCTTCTTCACGAAGGCCCAGACGTCCGGCGGCAGGTCGGCCAGCTCGTGAGTGATCTGCCAGTCGTCGATCATGCCGCACAGCTGCTCTACCGGGCCGTCCATGAAGGCCTGTTCTTCCACGCTCAGCTCGGGCTTGGGCTGCTTGAGCAGCTCGTGCCAGTCGGGCTTGCCGGAGAACAACTCACCTTCGAAGCCGACCGTGCCGGCTTCCAGCGCGGTCTGCTCGGTTTCGGAGAGCTTGGGCGTCACCTGGGCAAAAAGCTTCAGCAGCGGTGCGCTGATCTGCTTGCGACGGAAGCCGTCCATCAGCAAGGGCACGGCGATCGCCAGCTCGATCACCAGCAGGATGAACATCGTCCAGGGCGCGCCGGCCATCAGGCCGACCACGGCGGTGGCAATCACCGTGGCAATCGCCCAGGTGCGCAGGCTGCTGCGATGGTAGGCACAGGCGCCGGTGGCGATAAGCGCCGCCAACAGAGTCAGGATCACGGACATCACAACACCTCGTTACGAATGACGGCTTGGCGGATTACAGGCATCACGCGGGTTCAAACGGGAACCGCATCGCTGCGGTCCTGGGCGGAAAATGGGCCCACGAATCGTGCAATTTCGCGGGTGAATGCATCGTTGGCGTCGCCGGCCACCATATGGGTGGCTCGCGGCAACTCCACATGCTCGGCATGCGGCACCAGCTTCAGGAACTCGTCGACGTTATCGCGCGACACCACATCGCTGCGACCGCCGGACAGCAGCAGCACAGGCGCCTGAACTTTGGCGGCAGCGGCCATCAGGCGCGGCTGGTAGCGCTCGCTCTCGCTAATGAGGCCGCCGAGCAGTGCCGGGTCCCAGTGCCAACGCAAGCGGCCGTCAGCACCTTCGCGCAACAGCGGGCGCAGCTGGTCTTCGGATTTGCGCCCCGCGCGATGCGGCATGTACACCGCGATTTCATCCGCGGCCTCGGCATAACTGGTGAAGCCATCCGGATGCGCCTGCATGAAAGCGAGAATGCGTTCGACGCCAGCGGTCTCCCAGCGCGGGGTGATATCCACCAGCACCATCGCGCGGAACGCCTGCGGATCGATCTCTCCCGCAATGACCAGACCCAGCAGGCCGCCCATCGAGGCACCCACCAGGATGGGCTTGTGCTCCTCGGCATGGGCCAGCAGGCGCAGATCGCCAACGAACTGTTCCATGTGGTACTCGCCGCCTGGAACACGATCGCTTTCGCCATGGCCGCGGCTGTCGTAGCTCACGCAACGACAACCCAGCGATGCCAGGGCTGCGGCCGTGCCGAGCCACGCGCCGCGCGTCTGGCCAAAGCCATGCGCGAACAGCAGGGTCGGGCTACCTGACGGATTGCACACTTCGACCGCCAGCCCAAGGCCATCGGCGGCTTCGACACGTGTCACGCTTTTCGCAACGGAGGAATTAGCTACCATACGCACGAGTATGTAATCGCTTTCCCATCGCGTCAATACGCACCGCAAGCGACCCTCCCACGGATTCAATCACTTGCACGGGCGGCGATTACAAAGGCGGCCAACTGGGGCTACCATGCGCCAATGAATGTAAGCGCCAAACCCGAACGCACCCGCCTTTCCGCCGAAGACTGGGAGGACGCCGCTCTCAGGCTGATCGCCGAGCAAGGCGTCGGAGCCTTGGCCGTCGAGGCCCTGGCCCGCCAGCTTGGGGTGACCAAAGGCAGCTTTTACTGGCATTTCCGCACCCGCGAAGCCCTGCTGCAGGCGGCACTTGAGCGCTGGGAGCAGTACGGCGAACGCGAGATCATCAGCCAGATCGAGGCCATGCCCGACCCACGTGGACGCCTACCGGAACTGTTCCGTCGCGTGGCACATGAGCTGGCGCCGCACCGCGTCTATGCCGCCCTGTTGAAGGCGCTGGATCATCCCCAGGTCGTGCCGGTGATGGCCCGCGTGTCTCAGCGGCGCCTGGAGTTCCTTACCAATATTTATCGCGAAGCTGGCCTGCCGCCCGCGGAAGCGCTCAATCGCGCCCGCCTGACCTATGCGGCCTATGTCGGCTTCCTGCAGCTCAATTTCACGCTCGGCCTGCCCCGCATCAGCCATGACGAGTTCGATGCCTACGTCGAGCACATGATCAGAACGCTAACGCCGAGCTGAGCCTTTCTCTACATCGGGTTTGCCAACCTATCGACCGACGACAGCGCCGCCATGCGGCGCTGTCGTTTTTTTGCTTGTCGGAAAGCAGGCCTGATCGCGCTCGGAAACGGCGCTAAACCCTCGACACGCCAACGGTTTTCCTACAGGTACATAGGTTTTTTGCTGCACGTCGCCTTGCAATGCCAGTGCACGCAAACTACCGTTTCTGCTCTTTTTTGGCTTAAGACCAGAGTGAGGAACGTGATGTCGAGCAAGCTGGAAGCGCTGCAACGCTGGGTTGACGAAGTGGCGGCGCTGACCCGTCCTGCGCAGATCCACTGGTGCGATGGCTCGGATGCCGAGTACCACAGCCTGGTGCAGCAGATGCTGCAGACCGGCGACCTGATCGAACTGAACCAGCAGACCCATCCGGGCTGCTATCTGCACCGCTCCAGTCCGTCGGACGTGGCGCGCGTCGAACACCTGACCTTTGTCTGCACCAAGGACGCCGAAGACGCCGGCCCGAACAACCACTGGATGGCCCCGGCCGAGGCGCATGCCAAGATGGATGCGCTGTTCGAAGGCTGCATGGCAGGCCGCACCATGTACGTGATTCCGTACTGCATGGGCCCGATCGACTCGCCGCTGGCCCGTTGCGGCGTCGAGATCACCGATAGCCCCTACGTGGTGGCCAACATGCGCACCATGACGCGCATGGGTGCCGCCGCACAGGCGCGCATCGAGCGCGAGGGTCGCTTCGTGAAGGGGCTTCACTCTACCGGTGAGCTGGACCCGGAGCGTCGCTTCATCATGCATTTCCCAGAGGAGCTGACCATCAAGTCGTATGGCTCCGGCTACGGCGGCAATGCGTTGCTGGGCAAGAAGTGCCACGCCCTGCGCATTGCCAGCTACCAGGCCGAGTCGGAAGGCTGGCTGGCCGAGCACATGTTGATCGTAGGCATCGAGAACCCCAGGGGCGAAACCCATTACGTCGCGGCCGCCTTCCCGTCGGCTTGCGGCAAGACCAACCTGGCCATGCTGATTCCGCCAGAAGGCTATCGCCAGGACGGCTGGAAGGTGTGGACGGTCGGCGACGACATCTGCTGGATGCGTCCCGGCGCCGACGGCCGCTTGTACGCCATCAACCCGGAAGCCGGCTTCTTCGGCGTGGCGCCGGGTACCAGCGAGTCGACCAACCCGAACGCGCTGGCGTCCATCGCCCGCGATACCATCTTCACCAATGTCGCCGTCACCGCCGACAACCAGCCGTGGTGGGAAGGCCTGCCGGGCACGCCGGTCACCGACTGGCAGGGTCGCCCGTACGACGCGGCCAATGGTCCCGCCGCGCATCCGAACTCGCGCTTCACCGTCAGCGCCAGGCAGTGCCCGACCTGGTCACCGCATGCCGAGGACGCCCAGGGCGTGCCGATCAGCGCCATCGTGTTTGGTGGCCGTCGCCCGTCGCTGGTGCCGCTGGTATTCGAGGCGCGCGACTGGACCCACGGCGTCCTCGTGGGCGCTGCCATGGGCTCGGAAACCACGGCCGCAGCGACTGGCGCCGTGGGCGTCCTACGCCGCGACTCGATGGCGATGAAGCCGTTCGCCGGCTATCACTACGGCGACTACTTCCGCCACTGGCTGTCGTTTGACCAGGCCGGCACGAAGCTGCCGAAGATCTTCCACGTCAACTGGTTCCGCAAGGGCGAGGACGGCAGCTTCCTGTGGCCAGGCTTTGGCGACAACCTGCGCGTGCTGGAATGGATGATCGATCGCGTCGAGGGTCGCGCCAGCGGCCGGCAGACGCCGATCGGCATCGTGCCGGCGGCAGGCGAACTGAAGCTGGACGCACTAGCCCTCGATCGCCAGACGCTCGACACGCTGCTGCATATCGACCAGGCCGGCTGGCAAGCCGAGTTGGCCGATATCGGCGAGTACCTGCGCAGTTTCGGCGAGCGCATGCCACAGCAACTGCATGACGAGCAGCAACGTGTCGCCAAGGCGCTGGCCGATGCCGCGGTGACGCTGCGCGCCGCTGCCGCACGCTGAGCCACGCCGCCCGCCAGCCGCGCCAAGCGGCTGGCGGGCTTTTTCGCATGGCGTCTTCTAAACCTTGCCAGGCAGCCGCGCATCCAAGCTGGCAAGATGATTGCTACCTGCCCAGCCAACGGAAACGCAATGCCGCCTGCACCCGCCGCGGATCCTTCCGACAAGGATGACGTGCACGCGGCTGCCGCGGGTGACCGGCAGGCTTTTCAGCGGCTTTATCGCCTGCACGTGGGTCGCGTGTACGGCGCCGTCTACCGACTCGCCGGTTATGACCACGCCCGCGCGGAAGACCTCACCCAGGACGCTTTCGTACGCGCCTGGCAGAAACTCGCCGGCTTTCGCCATGAAAGCGCGTTCGGAACCTGGCTCTATCGGCTGGCGGTCAACGTTGCGCTGATGGATATCCGTGCACGTAGCGCGGATCCGGTCAGTGTAATGGACGAGGATACGATCCCCGATCATGGTGAAACGCCGTTCTGCGCGGCGGAACGCGAAGAGCTGGAGCGGGCCATCGGCAAGCTGCCGCCACGCGCGCGTGCGGTGCTGGTGTTGCATGACATTGAAGGCTGGCGGCACGAGGACATCGGTGCCGAGCTTGGTATGGCGGTCGGCTCGTCAAAAGCGCAATTGCATCGCGCACGCGGCCTGCTGCGCAAGATCTTGGGAGAACGCTCATGAACGAATTCGAATGGCTCCGCCAGACCCGCGCCCTGCGCGAACCGGTGACGCCAAGCCGTGACCTATGGCCCGAAATCGAGGCCGCGCTCGACCCAGCGGACCATGCCGCGCTACCGACGCGCCAACGATCCCAGCGACGCCAGGCATGGTTGCTCGCCGCCAGTTTCGCGGGCCTCTCGTTGTTCGCCGGGAGCATCGCCGTGCATCTGCGTGATCAACCCGTGAGCACGGCCGCCGAAACGACGCCGGATGTGGCGCGCTGGCATCCTTCCGATCCGCGCCTGGCCGGCGCCGCCGTCCAACTGGATGCGGCAAACATGGAGTTGCGCCAGGCCATGGAACAGGCGCCCGATTCACCCGCGTTGCAGCGCTTGCTGTACCGCACCCAGAAACAGCAATCGCAATTGCGTCAGATGGAACACCAGGCTGGTTGAGTCCAGCGGAGCCTTCAGCATGAAAACCGCACGCATCATTCCACTCCTGCTCAGCCTGTCGATCGGCCAGGCGCTGGCCGATACGCCCATCAACCTCAGCCATGACGCCACCTCTACCGTTCACGTCAGCATCGGCAACGTTAAGGGGGCGGTTACCGTCACTGCATGGGACCGCGACCAGGTGCAGGTCGGCGGCCATCTTGGCGAGGGTGCCAAGCCGCTGACCATCGAAGGCAGCAACAGCGACCTGACGATCAAGGTGCAATCGCAGGGCAAATCCGGCTGGCTCAACTGGAACAGCGATACGTCGATGGGCGGCACCACGCTCGACGTGCGCGTGCCCAAGGGAGCCTCGCTGGACGTTGACGTAGTGAGCGCGCCGATCAGCATCGACGGCATCGATGGCGGCAAGATCAAGATCAATGCCGTCAGCGGCAAGGCGCGCGTGAATGCCCGCACGCCCTCCGCCGAGATGGAGACTGTCAGCGGCAATATTGAACTGGCCGGCCACGCGGATCGCGTCTCTTTGCAAACGGTCAGCGGCGACATCCTCGCGCCCAGCGTAGGCAATAACGCGGAACTACAAACCGTGTCAGGCCGCATCCGCGTCAGCGGCGGCCCGTGGCAGAAGCTCAACCTCAGCACGGTTTCCGGCGATGTCCAGCTCGCTGGCGGCCTCGCTGCGAGTGGCACGCTGGACGTCGACAGCATGAGTGGCGACGTGCAGCTGCAGATACCCGCCAATACCTCGGCGGCCATTCACGCCAACACGTTCAGCGGCGACCTGCGCAGTGATTTCGGTACGGTGAAGAAAGCGGAACACGGACCCGGCAGTGCGCTCCAGACCACCCTCGGCTCGGGCAGCGGCAAGATCGCCATCGAGACCTTCAGCGGCGACCTGCGCATCCGTCAGCAAGATTGAGCACGCGCTGCAAACGACAAGGGCCGCATGGCGTCATGTCATGCGGCCCTTCGCTTGATCGGGATGAAACCACGAGCTGGATGCGGCGCCATGACCGCGCGACGCGCCGCAAAGGCGATTACAGGTCCTGGTGATATTGCACGTACGGGGTGCGCGACTGGTCAGGCTCAGGGCCGGTCGGCGTGTTGATCGCATTGCCCGACGACCACACGTTCTGCGCACCGATGCTCAGCTGGCCCTGCCACGGCAGACGCCAGGTCACGCCCAGGTCGATGCTGCTCCAGCGCCGATCCGGGTTATATGCCGCGCCCGGCACCGCCGTTTCAGGCTGCATGACGCGACCGACGATGCTGCCGCTCAGCGGACCGCGATCAACACCGAAGCTCACCGCTTTCTGATCCAGCGTATTGACGCCCAGCAGGTTGCCCGGCAGCAGGCGTACGCGCCCCACACTGGCACCCAGGTCGATGCCACTCTTACTGTCCAGTGCCAGTCGACCGCGTGCGTTGAGCTGCGTGCTGCTATCGAAGCCGGACAAGCCGTTGACACCAGGTACCGCACCCGGCAACAGACGCGGAAGCGTCGCGCCATTGGGGATGGTGTCGGAACCCAGGCTCAGCCCCAGGCTGTAACGGCCCGCATCGTAAGTGGCGCCGACTTCGGTGCCGATGACGCGCGGGGCCCGATTGTTGGCCCAGTTGTGCTCGGTCACGCCTGCGTGTGCCTGCAGATTCGGACCCAGCCCATACTGCAACTGGCTGGATAGCACCGTAGCGGCATCCACCGCGCGGAACTGCAGCGGCGCATCTGCGCGCTGGGCCGCCGTCAACGTGTCACTCTCCGCCTGGAGAGCCAGCCAGCGGCCATCCGCACCACGCCATAGGGGCACGGCCACGCTCGGACCAATCTGCGCCATCTGGTCAGGCTGCTGCATGAGCAAGCGCCCGGCCATGTCGTAGGGATCATTGGCCGCAGACTGTCCTGCCGCGATAAACGGCATGAGCAGCAAGGGCAATGACAACAACCAACGACGCATGGACGCGAGAGTCCCCCGGAACGACGGATGAACGGGATGGGTCGCCCCCTCCCAGAGACGATCTGGCTATCAAGATATCACGTTTTACTTTTTACTAACACCTTAAATGTACCCCTGAAGGTGTGACGGAACCTACGAAATCACCACTTTTTGACATCGGGCCTACGAAAGGGTTCCTTGGACCCGAGTCCGGGGGTACCGCAAAACCTTGGAGCAGCGGCTCAATTGAATCAGCGGGCGACAAAGCTGAATGGAGGCGATATATAGTCCTCCCCGTCACCATGCGCGAATTCGCCTGCGACCGATGACTTCGGCTTCCACCAGCAACACACTCGTGCCCTGGCCCGCGGACGGTAACGTCGCGGCCATGCACGCGGCCGTGGAGCGGTTGTTCCGCGCCAGCGATGCCGCCAGCGTGCTCGAGATTTGCGAGGCCATGCTGGGTGAACTCGGCATCGGCGGGCGTCTGCATTGGCGCCTGATCGGTGACGAGCCTTCCAGCAGTGGCGGCGCCGCCCAGCTTGACCTGGCCGAAGATCCGCAGGGGCTGCGCACCCTGGTGCTGGAGTTGCCCGATGTTGTCACGCCGGAGTGGCTTTACGATCATCTGGCCTGGCTCGGCCGACTGTCTGCGTCGCGACTGCGCCAGCTGGCCGAAACGTCGCGACTGTATGAGGCCATTTCACGACTCGCGCTAGCCGAGCGGCTGCAGCGCGCGCTCTACGCCATCGCCGACCAGGCGAGCGGCGAGCACAACATGACCGAGATGATGCATTCGTTGCACGCGATTCTCGGCAGCCTCATGTATGCGGAAAACTTCTACATCGCGCTGTACGACGCGGCCACGGACAGCGTGCGCTTCCCGTACTACGTCGACACCATGGACAGGGAGCCGCCCTCGCCCGACGAGAGCGTGCCACTGCAGGAAATGCGTCACAGCCTCACCTGGAACCTGTTGCAGTGCGGCCAGGCGATTATGGGTTCGGTCGCCGAACTGACCCAGCAGTTCCAGGGCCGATTTGTGCTGTTGGGCCCGGTGTGCGAGCACTGGCTGGGCGTACCGCTGCTGCGCGATGGTCGCGTGGTGGGTGGCATCGTGATGCAAAGCTATCGCGAGGACACGCATTACACCCAGCACGACCGCGAACTGCTCAGCTACGTCGCCAAGCATGTGCAGACCGCGCTGGAGCGGCGCGAAGCACATGAAGAGCTGGAACGGCGCGTCTCCAGCCGTACGGCTGCGCTGCGCGAGGCCAATCGGGTCCTGCGCCAGCAGGTGCTGCAGCGTCAGCGTGGCGAGCGGCTGCAAGCGGCGTTGTTCCGCATTGCGGAACTGGCCAATGCCTCCGAAAGCCTGGACAACTTCTACGCCGCGGTGCATCGCGTGATCGGCGGCCTGCTGTATGCGCGCAATTTCTACATCGCGCTGCTGGATGAAGAGCAGAAAACGCTCAGTTTCCCCTACTCCGTGGACGAATTCGACACCATTCGCCTGCCGCGTGCCCACGGCCGCGGCGTGACCGAGTACGTGCTGCGCCACGCCAAGCCGCTGCTGGCCGACCCGGAGGAATTCGAACGCCTTTCGCGCATGGGTGAACTCACCCATCGGGGCTCGCGTTCGGTCTGCTGGCTTGGCGTGCCCTTGGTCTGGGGTGACCGCGCCATGGGCGTACTGGCCGTGCAGAGCTATTCGCCTGAGCATACGTACGATGTGCGTGACCAGGAATTGCTGACCTTCGTGGGCTACCACGTGGCCAATGCCCTGCAACGCAAGCACACCACGGAATCGCTGAAGCAGGCCTATGCCAGCCTCGAGCGCCGGGTGACCGAGCGCACTCGCGCGCTCGCGCTGGCCAATCGCGACCTGCGCGAGCAGATCGCCGAGCGCGAGCGGGTCGAGCGCCGCCTGAAGTACGAAACGCTGCACGACTCGCTGACCGGCCTGCCTAACCGCACCCTCCTGCTCCAACGCATGGAACAGGCGCTGCAGCGCTACCACAGCGATACGCAGGAACTCTTCGCCATACTCTTTATCGACCTGGACCGCTTCAAGGTCATCAACGACTCGGTGGGCCATCTGGTCGGCGACGACCTCCTGTTCCAGGTGGGTGGGCGCATTCGCGCCTGCCTGAAAACGCGAGACGTGGTGGCGCGCCTGGGCGGTGACGAATTCGCCGTGCTGGCCGAAGGCATCACCGATCCGAAGATGGCGCTACTGATTGCCGAGCGCATCATTGACGAGTTGCAGACGCCGTTCCGTCTCGGCGCAAAGGAGATCTTCACGTCGGCCTCGATCGGCATCGCCCTGCCCAGCCCGCATTACCAGCGCCCGGAAGAGCTGCTGCGTGACGCCGATGCCGCCATGTACCGCGCTAAGGACGAGGGCCGCCACCGTGCGGCGATATTCGATGATCGTCTGCGCCGAGAGGCACTATCCCTGCTGGAGATGGAGGGTGACCTTCGTCGCGCCTTGAGTCGCAACGAGTTCGTGCCGTTCTACCAGCCGATCGTGGAGCTCCAGAGCGGTCGCACGGTGGGCTACGAGGCCCTGCTCCGCTGGCGCCATCCCGACCGCGGCCTGCTCACGCCAGGAGACTTCCTGGCCGTGGCCGAAGAGAGCGGCTGCGCGGAAAGTATCGACTGGCAGATTTTCGAACAGGTGTGCGCGCAGGCCGAGGCGCTGGCGGGCCCCGATGGATTTGTCAGCATCAACGTCTCGGGCCGCCACTTCCGCTCACCGGACCTGGACCGCAGCCTGCTGGACCTGATCGCATCCCACCAGTTGCCACCGCACTGTCTGCGCATCGAAGTGACCGAACGCGCGCTGCTGGAGAACGCCATCCAGGTGAAGCGCATGCTCGACAACCTGCGCTCGCACGGCGTCAGCATCGCGCTGGACGATTTCGGCACCGGCTATTCATCGCTGAGTTATTTGCACCAATACCCAATCGAAACACTGAAGATCGACCGCTCGTTCATCGTGGAACTGCCGCGCGAGGGCGGACACGGCACGGCCGTGGTGCGCGCGATCCAAGCGCTGGCCGATTCGCTGCAGATGCAGGTGATTGCCGAGGGCATCGAGGAAGAAGAGCAGCGCGATGCCTTGTTGCGCATCGGCTGCCGCTATGGCCAGGGCTTCCTGTTCGCCACACCCAAGATGGCCGAGGTATGGCTGCAGCGCGAGCATCACTTCGCGCTGCCCTAGGCGCCTGTTCCTCATCGCCAGTTTGCCGGTTACGCACTTGGACTCCTTCTCCCCTTTGGGGAGAAGGTTGGGATGAGGGGTGCGTGCTTGCGATGACGCGATGACCGAGCGATATCGCCAGCTTGCCGCCTACGCAGCGGGCGTTCCGAACCGCTGCCGCGGTCCGGGTCACTTTTCTTTTGCTGGCCCAAAATAAAAGTAACCCAAAGAAAATGGCCTAAAGAGCTCATAGCATGGCGTTGGATACGAGCCTGACGGGCGTGGCCAGCCAGATCGGTGGCGGCCCATGGCCGATACACAGCGGCTACGCCGCAACGCGCCATGGCGCAGAGGGATTAAAGCGTGGGTGGTGCGGTGGCCATCTGCGCACCCGGATACCGCAATCGTCACGACCCTCGGCCGACCCTGCCTTAAGTCCTCGCCGCGGTGGCGCGTTGCGGGGTAGCCGCTGTGTCTCGCCGTGGGCGACCAGCTATTGGCTCGCGCAAACCTTCCAACGCTTCTATCCCACGGAGTGCTACCAGCCTTTAAGGCCGTTTTCTTTGGGTTACTTTTCTTTTGGGCCAGCAAAAGAAAAGTGACTCGAGCGCCGGCAGGCGATCGAAACGCCCGCTGCGTAAGCGGCAAGCTGGCCACAACGCTTAGTTGTCGCGTGATCGCCAGCACCCATCATCCCAGCCTTCTCCCCGCAGGGGAGAAGGAGCGGAGCGAATGACAGGCTACTGCGCCGTGGTCGGCGCGCTCGCCGCGGGACTCACGCTGAGCAGATGCTCGGCGTCGATGCGGTCGAACGTATAGCGCTGTGCGCAAAACTCGCAGATCACCTCGATCTCACCTTCGCGATCTTCCAGTGTCGCTTCAACCTCATCGCGTCCCAGCGCACGCAGCATCGCCTCTACCCGCTCGCGCGTACAGCTGCAGCCGAAGGCCAGCGGACGTGGCTCGAACAGACGCACCGATTCCTCGTGATAGAGCCGGTACAGCAGCTGTTCTGGCGCCGTGCTCAACAACTCCTTGTCACCTAAGGTGGCGGTGAGATGCTGGATGCGCGTCCAGGCATCTTCATCCTCCACCGCATCGTGACCACCCTCGCCGGGCAGCTTCTGCAGCATCAGGCCTACGGCATGCTCGCCATCGGCGGCCAACACGATGCGCGCGGGCAGTTGCTCGGACTGGCTGAAATAGTTCTCCAGCGCCGAGGACAGGTTCGGATGCTGCAGATCAACCAGGCCCTGGTAGCGCTGGCCCCGTTCAGCATGACCGATGGTAATGGCCATGATGGCCTTGGGCAGCGCGGCCAGATCCAACATCTCGGGCAACGGATCGTTCCAGCGAGCCAGACCACGCAGACGCCCCTGGTCGGTGCATTCGGCGAACAGCATGCGTAACGGACCGCCGCTCTTCAGCTCGACCGATAGCGCACCCTCCAGCTTGATGTTGCCGGTGAGCAGCGCGCTCGCGGCCATGGCCTGCCCCAGCACCGAGCGCAAGGCGGCCGGGTACTCCGCACGCCCCGCTATCTCGCGCCATGCTGGCCCCAGCCGGACCAGCACGCCGCGCACGCCAGCGCGTTCAAGCATGAAGCGGTGCAGCACATCTTCGACAAGCACGGTTTCCACGGAAAGGACCTCGCAAGAACAATCCCACTAAGTGGGGGCATGGCCGCCGCAGCTCAACGGCCAATGACCCCGGCCGTCGGGCTGCCACCTAGCCGCACTTATACTGCTGGGAACCCCTCCAGCAAACCGCCATGACGCCACGACGCCCGTTCCTTGCCCGCCTGCTGCGTTCTCTCATGATCATTGTCGTGTCCTGGCTGGCGCTGAGCTGGCTGGCGGTGCTGGCGCTGCGCTTCGTGCCGCCATGGACCTCGGCGGTCATGATGGAGCGCCGACTTGGCGCGCTTATCCACGGCGAGACTGGCTTCCAACTGCGCCATCGCTGGGTGCCCTGGTCGCAGGTGTCGACCTATGTACCTCTGGCGATGGTGGCCGGGGAGGATCAGAAGTTTCCGTTCCACCATGGGTTTGATTTTGACTCCATCGAGAACGCCATGGACGCGGCCGACGAGGGCAAGCGCCTGCGTGGCGCCAGCACGATCAGCCAGCAGACGGCGAAGAACCTGTTCCTATGGAATGGCCGCAGTTTCGTGCGCAAGGGACTGGAAGCGTATTTCACGGTGCTGCTCGAGCTGACCTGGCCCAAGCAGCGCATTCTCGAGGTTTATATGAACATCGCCGAGCTGGGCAATGGGATCTACGGCGTCGGCGCAGCCAGCGATGCGTTCTTCCACCAGCCGCCATCTCGCCTCAGCGCGGCCCAGGCGGCTCGGCTGGCGGCGGTGCTGCCCAATCCCCGTCTATTGCATGCCGACAACCCCAGCGCCTACGTGCAAAGGCGCGCCAACTGGATCCAGCAGCAGATGGCTCAGCTTGGAGGCCCGGACTATCTGCAGAGCCGCCGGCCGCCGCGCGTGCAACGCCAACGTTGAGGCTCGCCGCGGCGCCGCCACTGCACTAGCATGCAGCGTCCTTCTGAGAATCCTTGGCGCCGCCCATGCCCCGCCTAACCGTCGTTGTGCCTGCCCACAATGAAGTCGCCGTACTGGAAGCCTTCCACGCCAGGCTCGGACGCGTGCTTGCGGAGCTGCCGCTGGATAGCCACGTGCTGTACGTCGACGATGGAAGCACCGACGCGACCTGGCGACTGATCGAAGAGCTGCTGGCCCGCGACCCGCGCGTCGGGGCTATCAAACTTTCCCGCAACTTCGGCAAGGAGGCGGCGCTTACGGCGGGTCTCGACCACGTGGATGCGGACGCCGTGGTGGTGATCGACGCGGACCTGCAAGACCCGCCGGAACTGATTCCCTCGCTGGTGGAACGGTGGCATGCAGGCTTCGACGTGGTCTATGCCACCCGCACCGCCCGCGCCGGCGAAACCGGTTTCAAACGCCTCACCGCGGCGATGTTCTACCGCGGCATGGAGCGTCTGTCGGATACGCCGATCCCGCGCGACACCGGCGACTTTCGCCTGCTGTCGCGCCGGGCACTGGAGGCGCTGCGCCAGCTGCGTGAGCGCCAGCGCTTCATGAAGGGGCTGTTCGCCTGGATTGGCTATCGGCAAACCGCCGTGCACTACCTGCGCGAGTCGCGCCAGGCCGGCACGACCAAGTGGAATTACTGGCGACTGCTGCAGCTGGCCATGGAGGGTGTGACTTCGTTCTCCACCGCGCCACTGCGGCTGGCCACCTGGGTGGGCCTGTTGTCATCGCTGCTGGCGTTTCTCTATGGGCTGTGGGTGTTCGGCAAGGCCGCCTTGCTCGGCGACCCCGTACAGGGCTACCCGTCCTTGATGGTAGCGATCCTGTTCCTGGGTGGCGTGCAGTTGCTGGCGCTGGGCGTCATCGGCGAGTACCTCGGACGCAACTACGCGGAGAGCAAGCAGCGACCCCTGTATTTCATCGAAGAACAGCGAGCCCCACGGGCGAAATGACCCCCTCGTGGTGCCTGCCGCGCCGATCTTCAAGTCGTCTCTACCAGCTTCACATCACCCCAACACCATGTCCCCCACAGCGGCGCTAGACTCACCGCATGCGGCCCGTCCGCGGTCGCGTGGGAGGTTCAAGCATGCGTCAAGTCAAGCATTTGCTGGCAGGCAAGGGCAACGACATCTTCAGCATCGCGCCGGATGCACCTGTGCTCGATGCGATCAAGCACATGGCGGAACGCCGCGTCGGCGCGCTGCTGGTGATGCGAGGCGAGCGACTGGTTGGCATCCTTTCCGAGCGCGACTATGCCCGCAAGGTGATCCTGCAGGGTCGGTCCTCCGCCCAGACGGCCGTGTCGGAGATCATGAGCAGTCCACCGCTCACGGTAGGCCCGGATACCGATGTGTTCGACTGCATGCGCCTTTGCACCGACAGCCGCATTCGCCACTTGCCGGTGGTCAGTGGTGAGCAGGTGATCGGCGTAATTTCGATCGGCGATCTGGTAAAGGAAGTGATCGACGCCCAGGCCGAACAGATCGAGCAGTTGCAGCGCTATATCACCAGCTAGATAGCACCAGCTAATCGAAGCGGGCTCTCAAGCTTCGGCCGGTCGCGCCTGCCCCGCATTCGCCGGCACATCCTGCTGCTCCGGCAGCAGGTCTGGCGAGCGGCCTGCGCGCGCGGCCACCCAGGTGGCCAGTGCGGAGACTCCCGCACCGATCGCCGCCATGCCACCCACGGCCACACCGAACTTGCCCAGCAAGGTCACCCCGCTGGTGACCACGACATCGCCGAAACGCCAGATCGCCGTCTCGACGAAATTCTTGCCCTTGTAGCGCGTCTCTCGCGGCACCCGCGTATACAGCGCATCCACCGCCGGCTTGGTCATGCCATAGGCAAAACCGCGCGAGCCGACCAGCGTCACCGATAGCATCGGCACGGCGAAACCAAGCAAGGCAACGTTGCCGTGGCCAAGCATCACCAAGGCGCCGAGCAACGCCAGATTGACCAGCGACGGCACCACCAGCCCCCACGTCGTGCCCCGGCGAATCAGCATCCAGCGGGTGAACGTGAGCTGCAGGATCACACCGAGCACATTCGCCGCCAGATCCAGATCGTTGTAGAAGGACGTGCGTGCGATCTTGTCTGGCAAATGGATCTTGGTGTAGTCCGCCATCAAAGCGTAGGCCAGCGTGCCGATGCCATCGCCCAGGACCATCAGGATCGCCATGTAACGCAGGAAAGGCCGCGTCCACAGTTCCTTGATGCCGGCCCAGAGCGAACCGCCGATGACTTCATCGCGCTGCATCGGTGCGCGGCAATCAAGGCGCGATGAAAGCGCCAGCAGCAACGCCAGAGCGGCCAGCAGAGCGGCCGCCGACACCGTCAGCAACGGCGCCACGCCGATCGTTTGCACCAGCAGCTTGGTCACCAGCGGTCCGAAGATGGCGCCCGCCATGCCACCCAGCGCGATCAACGGAAACACACGACGCGCCTGCACGCTGTGGAAGATGTCGGCCATGAAGCTCCAGAACAGCGACACCACGAACAGGTTGAACACGCTGACCCAGACGAAGAACACCACACCCAACTGGCGTGCGCCAAGGCGGTCCTGCGCCATAAAGGCGGGCACGAAAGCGAGCAGGCAGGCGATGAAAAAACTGTACGTCCAGCCAAGCAGGCGCCTGCGTGGAAAATGCGCCACCAACGCGCCGAACACCGGCGTCAGCAGTAACATCACAGCGAACACGCTGCCGTAGAACAAGGGCAGGGACTGCGAGCCGACGGCGCCACTGAGCTGGTCTCGCACCGGCCGGATGATGTAGTAAGCCGTCATCACGAAGAAGAAGGCTATGGCCGACAGGGTCGAGGCGAGGCCTTCGTTCGCTGCGGCGGGTCGAGGGGTATTCACCGAGGATTCCAGCGTGGCTCGTACCCAGACTAGCATGTGACCATGACGGACATGGACAGGGGAACGTCGTGACTTACGACTACATCATCGTGGGTGCCGGCTCGGCGGGCTGCGTGCTGGCCCATCGGCTTAGTGCATACGCAGGCAAGCGCGTGCTGTTGCTCGAGGCTGGCCCCAGCGACTGGCATCCGCTGATCCACATGCCGGCGGGCATTGCGCGCCTTGCCAACCATCGTCGACTCAACTGGAACTATCGCACCGAGCCGGAACCACAGTTACTCAACCGCTGTTTGTGGTGGCCGCGCGGCAAGACGCTCGGCGGCTCCAGTTCGATCAATGCGATGTGCTACGTGCGCGGGGTTCCCGGCGATTACGACGCTTGGGCGCGCGTAACCGGCGATGCGCGCTGGTCGTGGCCGCAGGTGCTGCCCTGGTTTCTGAAGAGCGAAGACAACGGCCGCGGCGCCAGCCCGTTGCACGCCGCCGGCGGCCCTCTCGGGGTCAACGATCTGCGCTATCACAACCCGTTGTCGGCAGCCTTTATTGAAGCGGCGGCGAGCGCCGGCCATGCGCGCAACGACGACTTCAACGGTCCACGGCAGGAGGGCTTTGGTCTCTATCAGGTCACCCAGCGCGGTGGCGCCCGCTGCTCCACCGCTACGGGTTTTCTGCAGCCCGTGCGGCAGCGGGAGAACCTGGAGGTGCGCACGAAGGCCGCCGTCGCCCGCGTCGTCGTCCGCAACGGCCGCGCCGTTGGCGTGCAGCTGCAGGGCGGGACGGCGTTGCTTGAGGCGGGCGAAGTGATCCTTGCCGGTGGCGCGATCAATACACCGCAGCTGTTGATGCTCTCGGGCCTGGGCCCCGCCGATCATCTGCGCGAGCACGGCATCGCCGTGGTGGCCGATCTGCCCGAGCTAGGCGCCAACCTGCAGGACCATCTGGATATCTGCACGCTCGACGGCAGCACCCAGCGCATCACTTACGACCATCTCAACGAACTCGCGGCGGGTTGGCGCTTCCTGCGCCATCGCGATGGGCCGGGCAGCTCCAACGTGGCCGAGGCCGGAGGTTTCGTACGTAGCCGCCTGGCCACGGACGAGCGCTGCGACCTGCAGTTCCATTTCGTGCCCGCGCTGCTCGACGATCACGGCCGTCATCGACTGCCCGGTTACGGTTACACGGTGCACGCCTGCTATCTGCATCCACGCAGCCGCGGTCGCTTGCGCCTGCGTTCGGCCAACCCGGCGCACCCCATCGCCATCCACGCGAACTATCTCAGCGATCCGGAAGGTCACGATCTGCAGCGGATGATTGAGGCCGCACGTCTCTCTCGCGACATCCTGGCCCAGGCGGCTTTTACGCCTTACCGCGGTGCAACCGTATTTCCCGAGCGGGCGCTAAGTACCGATGCCGAATACACCGATTTCATTCGCCGCAAGGCGGAGACGATTTACCACCCGGCCGGCAGCTGCCGCATGGGCAACGATGCCGACGCACCGCTGGACAGCGAGCTGCGTGTGCGCGGTGTGGATGGCCTGCGCGTGGTGGATGCCTCGGTGATGCCAAGCCTGCCCAGCGGCAACACCAATGCGCCCGTCATCATGATCGCCGAGCGCGCCAGTGCCTTGATCCTGAACGAAACTTTGCAGAGATAGGGCTAGCACCTCTTGCAGGCAGACAGCTCCCAAACGTCCATGAGGCAACGGGGACTTTCGGCCTGACCTGAGTTACTCTCGGCCACGCGTCACGGAGGGATCCGACTCGCATCCACCTGGCCCGGTCCGTCCGGCGCCGTTCTAGTTCCAACGGCGCCCAGCAGGCTCCACCAAAGCGTTCGAGTAGTATGACGTTACGCACGATTCCCCTCTTGATCGCCGCGGCGCTGTGCCTGGACAGCGCGCCGGCGCTCGCCAGTCCTATCGATCCCCCTGCGGCACAGCCTGCCGGCGCCTCCGCGCAGACGCCCGCCCTGCCCGCCGATCGCATCAAGGAAACGCTGGACGCCTATCAGCAGTGGCTGCAGAAACTAGATGAGCGCAATTCGGTGGCGGGCCTAGCGACGGCCGTCGTCGTGGGCGACAAGGTCGTGTTCGAGGACACGATTGGCTACGCCAATGCGGCCACGCGCGAGCCGGTGACGCCGGAAACCGTGTTTCGCCTGGCATCGCTGTCCAAGGCATTCGCCACCGCACTGACCGGCGTGCTGGTGAATGAAGGCAAGCTGGATTGGGATACCAAGTTGGCCAGCGTATTGCCGTTCTTCAAACTCAAGGACGACTCGGCGCAGCAGCAGGCGACCGTGCGCGACATTCTCGGCCAGCGCGTGGGCCTGCCCAAGAACACCTACGACACCATGCTCGAGGAGAACATCCCCTACGAGGAACTGGTGCGTAAGCTCGACGAGGTCGACCTCACCTGCGGCGTGGGCCAATGCTATGGCTACCAAAACGTTGCCTTCAGCCTGATCGGCGACGTGATCTACGCGCAGACCGGTGACTTCTTCAACCGCCAGGTCGACAAGCGCATTTTTTTCCCGCTGGGCATGAAGACCGCGAGTTATGGCCGCGAAGCATTGGAGGCGAGCAAGAGTTGGGCGCGCCCGCATCGCCCCAGCGGCGGCGGCTGGACACCCTTCGAACCGAAGGAAGCCTATTACCGCGTGGCGCCGGCCGCCGGCGTAAACGCGAGCCTGCGTGACATGGAGCAGTGGCTGATTGCACAGATGGGCGGCCGCCCCGACGTGCTGCCCCCTCAACTACTGGAAACGCTGCACTCGCCGGAAGTCGCCACCCCGGTCGAATTGCGCTCCACGCCATGGCGACGCGCACGCCTGAGCGACGCGAGTTACGCCCTCGGCTGGCGCGTGTTCGAATACGGTGGCGAAACCCTGGTCTTCCATGCCGGGGCGGTCGAGGGCTATCGCACCATGATCGGCTTCTTCCCGAAATACCACGTCGGCGTGGTGACGCTGTGGAATTCCGCTGGCCCTGTCCCCTCGGGCCTGATGCCCGAGGTCCTGGATGGCCTGCTTGGCTTGCCGCATGTCGATTGGGCTGGCCTCGACAGCGATGCGCCTGCCAAGGCGGCCGCAACCTCCAAAGGCAAGACACGCAACAAGACCAAGACCGCGGCGAGCGGTCACGCCACGAGCCGCTGATCCATCCTGCGGATCACCCCAGCCCTGGAAGCAAAGAGGCGCTGCATGGACCCATGCAGCGCCTCTTTCGTTCGTACGGGTCGCACGCCCGTGCCGCCCGCTACTGATCAGTTGAGCTTGAAGACGATGCGTCGCTTGTCCTGCGAGGCCACCGGTGCGCCATTCTGGGTCGCCGGCTGGTACTTCCAACGGGTCACTGCTTCGACCGCTGCGCGATCGAATACGTGACGCGGCTCCGCATCGACCACCTTCACATCATCCACGTTGCCTTCCGGCGTGACGGTGAAAGTCAGCTCCACCCAGCCCTCCTGGTTGGATCGCATCGCCGTCGCCGGATAACGCGGACTGACATTTCTCATCAGCACCGCGCCATGTGAGCCGCCTGCACTGGAGCCTTCGCTCGCCGCTGCCGCCGTGCTCGCCTGCGACTGGCGCGCCGACTCGGACGGTGCCTGCTGTTGCTGAGCGAGGCGTGCTTGCGCAGCCTTCTGCTGCTGTTCGGCGAGCGCCTTCTGCTGCGCCTCGGCCACCTGGCGATCGGCCTCGGCCTTGTCGGACACGGCCTTCTGGGCAGCCAGCTGTGCCTGCTTCTCCTTGTCCGATGCCATCTGTTGTTCGCGATCCTGCAGCTTGCGCTGAGCATCCAGCTTCGAACGCAGGATCGTCAGCGTGTAGTTCGCCGGATCGGCCTTGGCGAGCAGATCGATCTGCCGCTGGGCCTCAGTGAAGTCGCGCTGGTTGATCGCCTGTTCGGCGACGCTGGAACCGACCGGGAAGGTCTCACGGAGTGCATCCGATGCGACCTGGTTACCCGGCTGCTTCTCGAGCACCTTGAGATAGAACTCGAAGGCGTTGTTGCCGGCGGGCGCCAGCAGGCGCTGCTCGTTCACCGCCTTGCGGGCTTCGGACAGCAGCTGATTGGTACTCATGGCCGCCACGTTGGCTGGCGGCGGAGGCGCTTCATGACCCGCCACCACCGGTGTCGACGGATGCGCGCCCGCGTCAGTGTCGGCCAGGTCTTGGTGCGGCTTGATGATAAGGAACCAAGATGCTGCCGCAAGCACGGCGACGACGGCAACAATGGCGATGGCGGCTGGGCGAACGGCCCCGCGCGCACGGCGACGCGCATGACGTGTATTTCGGGTATCCATGGTCTCTCACTGAGTGTCATCAGATACCCGCGCTTTTTCCCCCTGTGAATCCAGGAGCGGGAACCTCCCCAGGCTCTCGCGGCGCGGATGTACGAAAGGTAACCGTAATGTGGCACCACGGCAAATCGTGCGTAGCGTCACGTCGCACAGGCCAGGATCGGGCCGGTATGTCACGGCCGCGTCATCGTGGCGATATCCGAGGTCGCCTACGAATTTTTCGTACCCCGGAAACGAAGCGTCCCGGCATGGGCCGGGACGAATCGCGCTTTCGAAGACTCTCCCCGCGCTGGGCACCGCGGGGAGAAAAGTCGGTGAAGCTAGTTATGTAAGTTGATACTTACTTCTTCGCGACCTTGGTGGTCTTGGTGGTCTTGGTGGTCTTGGTAGCCTTTACCACCTTGGCGGCGGCAGCCTTCTTCACGGTCCTCTTGGCGGCCTTCTTGGCAACCTTCTTCGCGACCTTCTTGACAGCGACCTTCTTCACGGCAGCCTTCTTGGCGGCCGCCGGACGCTTCTTGGCGACAGCTTTCTTGGCGACCTTCTTGGCGGCAGCCTTCTTGGCGACCGGCTTACGGGCAACCGGCTTCTTGGCGGCGGCCTTCTTCACGGCGGTCTTCTTGGTCGCCTTCTTGGCGGCCGGCTTCTTTGCAGCGGCTTTCTTGGCAGTGGCCATAGTTCGTCTCAGCTCCTCATCAGTTGGCAGTGGTTGCCCAGTAAAAGCATGTAGGAACGCCTCCACAAGCAGATCGCTATTGGTGGCGTGCCGAAGATTGTTCACCTGACGACGGGTGCGTTCGTCAGAAAGGGGCCTTAGAACGTGCAGTGGGATCGAGACCGTGATCTTGCGTACTGCGCTGGCCTTTTCTCCATGCTCGATATAAGGCGGTATGAATTTCGAAGTTGCCATAGCACCCGTTCTCCGTGTTCCGTTGCGAAAGCTATTCCTGAAGATTTCAACTGTCAATTGATTTTAGCTACGAAATCAATTCGTTTCATCCACCCCCGGGAGGGTCCAAACCCCCACCGGATAAGGCCTGAGGGGGGTCGAAGGGTATTTAGTATCGGACGTCCATACCGCTAAATTTAAATACACCCATATAACGCGTTAATGTAATAAAACCGCTTAAAACAAGGCGTTTTATGCTACACCGCAACATGACGCCGACATGCTGACTTAGCACGTATCCCAGTGAATACACAGGGTAAGTTGCAAGCCAAATGAGGGGGCTAAAGAATGAACAGAACACGACTGAAATCGTCCGATCGCCCACCCCGGGAAGAAGCCCGCGCGCCCCTCCATCGGACACCGAATCGGTCGCGAAGGCCCTTCATCGGGACCCTGCACGCTCCTGCGAACCCCTCCCTGATCTGCCTCATGGACATCTATCGGCATAGCCGTCGGTAACTTTTGCGGCCACCAAACTGCCGCCCCTCGAGCTGCCGACATGACCCCATCGCGGGCTTGCAGGGGTTCGCTGCCGACGTGTGCATTCCTCGCGAACTCATCATGCAGTCGATGCGGTGGCAGCCGGCAAAGTCAGTGCCTGTTGATGAGGATCACGGATGCCCGCCGCTTAAAAAGACGCCGGCCGCTTGGTGGCGGCCGGCGTCGGGTGAAGCGGCGAACGAGGACTTAGTGGTCTTCGTTCTCGATCAGTTCGGCATAGGCGTCGGCGTCGAGCAACTCGTCCAGCTCGGCCCGGTCGCTGGCGCGAACCAGGAAAATCCAGCCGTCACCGAAGGCGTCTTCGTTGATCGTCTCGGGCTTGTCGTTGAGGCCTTCGTTGACCGCCACGATCTCGCCGGACACCGGGCTGTAGATGTCCGAGGCGGCCTTGACCGACTCGACCACGGCCACGCCGTGGCCGGCCTGCACGCTGGCGCCGATCTCCGGCAACTCCACGTACACCAGGTCACCGAGCTGGCCCTGGGCATGGTCGGAAATACCCACGCGAACCAGGCCGTCGTCTTCGACGCGGGCCCATTCGTGGGACTTGAGGAATTTCAGATCGCCGGGAATCTCGCTCATGATCGAATCCAGTCGTTGATATTGGGTCGGGGATGGAGCGGCAATTCTAGCCGCTTCATTCTTGTGGCAACACCGCTCGTGATGTTGCCGTCGAGATCAAATGCCTTCGCAGGGCTTGCCGTCGCGAACGAACGGGTACTTCACCAGCCGCACCGGCACCTCGCGTCCACGGATATCCACGCGCACGTCGCCCGCCTCGCCCGCCGGAATGCGTGCAAAGGCGACTGCCTTGTTGAGCGTCGGCGCGAAACTGCCGGAGAGGATCTCGCCCGCACCGTTTGCCGTGAGCACGGGCTGGCCATGACGCAGCACACCCTTGTCGTCGAGCACCAGGCCGACCATCACGCGCTTCACACCCTCGGCCTTCTGCGCCTCGAGCGCCTTGCGGCCGATGAAGTCACGCCCCTCGTCTAGCGCGATGGTCCAGCCGAGGTTGGCCTCCCACGGCGACACGGTCTCGTCCATGTCCTGCCCGTAAAGATTCATGCCGGCTTCCAGGCGCAGCGTGTCACGGGCACCGAGGCCGGCCGGCGCGACGCCGGCGGCGACCAGCGCCTGCCACAAGGCCACGGCATGCTCTTGCGGCACGATGATCTCGAAACCATCTTCACCGGTGTAACCGGTACGGGCGACGAACAGCGGCATGCCATGCGGCCCCTGCGCAGCGGCGGCGGCGAACTTGCCCAGCTTGCCGATACGCTGGTGGTCGATCTCGGCCAGCAGGCCGATGGTCTTGGCGCGGGCGTTGGGACCCTGCACGGCGATCATGGCGAAGTCCGGACGCTCCTTCACCTGCACATCGAAGGCCTTGGCCTGCTGTTCAATCCAGGCCAGGTCCTTCTCGCGGGTGGCCGCATTGACCACCAGGCGGAAGAATTCTTCACCCAGGAAATACACGATGAGGTCGTCGATGACGCCGCCCTGCGGGTTGAGCATGCACGAATACAGCGCCTTGCCATGGACCTTCAGCTTGTCGACGCTGTTGGCCAGCAGGTGACGCAGGAAGTCCCGCGTGCGCGGGCCATGCAGGTCGACCACGGTCATATGCGAGACGTCGAACATGCCGGCATCGCGACGCACGACGTGGTGCTCCTCGATCTGCGAGCCGTAGTTGATCGGCATGTCCCAGCCACCGAAATCGACCATACGCGCTCCGAGCGCGCGATGGGTGTCATTAAGTACGGTCTTCTCGGTCATCGCAGTCGTGCTCTGGGGAAAACAACATTATCGCCGCGCGAACAAGGCATTCCAAGCCGAGCGACGCCGGCTTACCGTGCGTCGCCGTATCGATGACCGCGTCGTGCAACGCCGTACTCTACGCACCCGTGCATTTAGCGCGAGTGATGCGGCCCCAACCCCGCGAGCAACTGCTCCACCACCTGCTCGGCCAGCTGTTCGGGGCGCAAGCCGGCGGTGCGCAGATGCAACTCCGCCTGTTCGGGCGCCTCGTAGGGTGAGTCGATACCGGTGAAGTTGATGATCTCGCCGGCACGGGCCTTGCGGTACAAGCCCTTCGAATCGCGCCGCTCGCACTCCTCCAAAGTGGTGTCCACGAAGACCTCGAGGAACTCGCCGCCGTCGAACAGGCTGCGGGCGAACCGACGTTCGCTCTGGAACGGCGAAATCACACAGACCAGCACGATCAGGCCGGCATCGACCATCAGATGGGCTACCTCGGCCACACGCCGCACGTTTTCCACTCGCGCCTCTGCCGTGAAGCCAAGATCCTTGTTGAGGCCGTGGCGCAGGTTGTCACCGTCCAACATATAGGTGTGGTAGCCGAGTGCGTGCAGACGGCGCTCGACCAGGTTGGCCACGGTGGACTTGCCCGCGCCCGACAGGCCGGTGAACCACAGGCAGCGCGACTGCTGCCCCTTGCTGGCGCTACGGACATCCTTATTGAGGTCGGTGTGCTGCCAGTGCACATTGGCAGCGCGGCGCAAGGCGAAGTCGAGCATGCCGCAGCCGACCGTGGCATGCGTCTGGCGATCGATCAGGATGAAGCCACCGAGCGTGCGGTTGTCCGCATAGGTCTCAAAGGGTATGGCGTGGTCCAGGTCGATATTGCAGTAGCCGACCTCGTTGAGGTCGAGCCGACGCGCGGCCAGCTCGGCCTGGGTATTCACGTCGACCTTGTGCTTGATCGTGGTAACCCGCGCATTGACGGTACGGGAACCCATCTTCAGCCAGTAAGCGCGATTGGGCAGCAATGGCTCATCACCCATCCATAACAGGTGCGCGGCGAACTGGTCCGCCACCGGGGCCGGCCGCGTGGCATCGGCAATCACATCGCCGCGACTCACATCGACCTCGCGATCCAGGGTCAGCGTCACCGCCTGCCCAGCCATCGCCTCCCCAAGGTCGCCATCGGCCGTGACGATGCGTTCGATGCGTGCCCGCCGCATGGCCGGCTGCACGACGATCTCACTGCCCACCGCCACACGGCCTCCACAGATCGTGCCGGCATAACCGCGGAATGAGGCATCCGGCCGGTTCACCCACTGGACCGGCATGCGGAAGTCGGCCGCTTGCGTGGCCGTCGTATCGGCCGACTCCAGCAACTCCAGCAGGCAGGGACCTCGGTACCAGGGCATGCGCGTGGAACGCTGGCCGACGTTTTCGCCACTCGGGGCGACCACGGGCAGGCAATGTACGGTGGTGATACCCAGATGCGCGGCCAGTTCGCGGTATTCGTTCGCGATGGCGGCGTAGACATCATCCCGGTAGTCGATCAGATCCATCTTGTTCACCGCCAAAACGACCTGACGGATACCCATCAACGCGCAGATATAGGTATGCCGCCGCGTCTGCGGCAGCAATCCCTTGCGCGCATCCACCAGCACCACCGCCAGCTCGGCATTCGAGGCGCCGGTGGCCATGTTGCGCGTGTACTGCTCGTGCCCCGGGCAGTCGGCCACGATGAAGCTGCGCCGCTGCGTATGGAAATAGCGGTAAGCCACATCGATGGTGATGCCCTGCTGACGCTCAGCATCGAGACCGTCGGTGAGCAGGGAAAAGTCCAGCTGATCAGGCGCATCGGCGTGCAGCTTGCGGCTGTCACGGATCAGCGCGGCGACCTGGTCCTCCGGCAACATGCCCGCGTCGTACAGCAGGCGGCCGAGCAGCGTGCTCTTGCCGTCATCGACGCTGCCGCAGGTGATGAAGCGCAGCAAGTTGGTCGTGTCCTGCGCGGCCGGGGTGATTTCCATCGTTGTCATCAGAAATAACCCTCCTGCTTCTTGCGCTCCATGGACGCGCTGGCGTCGTGGTCGATCACGCGCCCCTGGCGTTCGGAGCTGCGCGACGTCGCCATCTCGTCAATGATCTTGTCCAGGGTGTCGGCGCTGGATGCCACCGCGCCGGTCAGCGGGTAGCAGCCCAGCGTGCGAAAGCGCACTTCGCGCATGGCTACCGCCTCACCCTCGCGCAGGGTGAAACGGTCGTCGTCGATCATGATCAGCGCGCCGTCGCGCTCCACTACCGGCCTCGGCTTGGCGAAATACAGCGGCACCACCGGAATGCCCTCCCGGCGGATGTAGTGCCACACGTCCATCTCGGTCCAGTTGGACAACGGAAACACACGGACACTTTCGCCCTTGTGGATCTGCGTGTTGTACGTGTGCCAGAACTCCGGGCGCTGGTTTTTCGGGTCCCAGCGATGCTGGGCATTGCGGAAGGAGAACACGCGCTCCTTGGCGCGCGACTTCTCCTCGTCGCGCCGCGCACCGCCAATGGCGGCGTCGAAGCGGTATTTGTCCAGCGCCTGCTTCAGGCCAACCGTCTTCATGACATCGGTGTGCACCGCCGAGCCGTGGACCAGCGGCGAAATGCCCTGGCGCACGCCATCTTCATTGATGTGCACCAGAACTTCGACATCACCTGCCGCCGCCACCTGGTCGCGAAAGGCGATCATCTCGCGGAACTTCCAGGTCGTGTCGACATGCAGCAGCGGCATCGGCGGGCGCGCAGGATAGAACGCCTTGCGCAGCAGATGCAGCAGCACGGAGGAGTCCTTGCCGATGGAATAGAGCATGACCGGGCGCTCGAAAGCAGCCGCCGTCTCTCGAAAAATATGGATGCTCTCGGCCTCAAGTGCATCCAGGTAGGACATAGGGGACATAGATTGCTTCACTGGCCTCTGGCTTGATCGCCCCGGGGTAGCGGCAGATCATCCGTGGAAATCTAACGAAAGTCACCTGAAGGAACGCGGTTGGCCGTCGCAGACAGCAGGAAAACACGCCAGGACGATCCGTCCCGATCGGCGTGATCTTTTCGTCACCTCCCTGGCGCAACACTCGCTTAAGATCGGCCGCATGAGCACATCGATGGCGACGGGAAGCGCACAACTCGATGCCACTGCTACGCCCCCCTGCCTGCGTGTTGCGGGTGACTGGACGTTGGCCCATTACGCTGATCTCGAGCGGGCCGTCGGCCTGATCAAGACGCCGTTGAGCGGCGACACCACCATCGACCTGGGCCAGCTCGGATCGCTGGATACCGCTGGCGCTTCCTTGCTGGTCGGCCTGTTGGGCGCCACCCGCCTGGGCGACCTGGCGCAGGAGGCACCGGGAATGTCGGCGGCCCGCCGCGCCCTGTTGCAGACCGTGGGGACGGCGCTGGCCGGCTACCGCG